>CAZIDT010000199.1:0-3724 GCA_964537855.1 uncultured Nitrosomonas sp. | reverse complement strand
AATTGCTTTTCTGAGTACGCTGAAGTGATTTCTTGGTTTAACTGTTGCAGGGTAGCGATAGGGTCAGCGGATTGCGTGATAGGACGGCCAATTACTAGATAATCAGCGCCATTTAAGATGGCAGTTCTAGGTGTAGTGACTCGGGCCTGGTCATCTTGGGCGCTATCGGCTGGCCGAATACCCGGCGTGACTAGCCAGAAATTTTTTTGTGGAATGCTTTTTCTAATAAGCGGTGCTTCAGCGGCTGAACAGACAACACCATCCAAGCCGCAATCACTTGCTAATGAAGCGAGTTGTTTGGTGATATCGATCGGCGTTCTATACCAACCAATTTCATTCAGCGCTTGCTGATCAAGACTAGTCAGTACCGTGACTGCAATGAGCTTGGTTTTTCCTGGTGGTAGTGCATCACGTGCTGCGAGTAACATTTTTTTTCCGCCTGATGCATGAACATTGATCATCCAAACGCCCAGGCTTGCAGCAACTTTGCACGCTTGAGCTACAGTATTGGGAATATCGTGGAATTTTAAGTCAAGAAAAACTTCAAAACCCCGAGAGATCAACTGCTCGATAAATTGGGGCCCTGCCGCAGTGAAGAGTTCTTTTCCTACTTTGATGCGGCAGTGCGTTTTATCGAGCCGATTGACTAGATTGAGTGCTTGCTGACTATCTGAATAATCAAGTGCAACGATAATGCGAGACTCATTCATCGGGGTATAGACCCGCTAAGTTTTCTTGCGCAAATGCTTAACGAAGCAGGATAAATATCCAAAACATGAGCCCAGTGCGAAAAAAATCAGAAATAATACGACGAGCGGAACTTGCCAATGAAAATCGAAATAGTAGTTAACTGTTACGAGATCCGTATTTTTAGCAGAAAATGTTAATAACAATAAGAAAAACACAAAACCTGCTAACCAAATGAAGATGTACATATTCGTCTTTCCTTTAGGATTGAGTAGATAGGAACGCGCTCTATGTGGTTTACAAATTAAGACTTTTCTTTAT
Source organism: uncultured Nitrosomonas sp. (assembly GCA_964537855.1). Lineage (GTDB taxonomy): Bacteria > Pseudomonadota > Gammaproteobacteria > Burkholderiales > Nitrosomonadaceae > Nitrosomonas. Next base: position 2,716 of record CAZIDT010000199.1, on the reverse strand, counting down.
CGAAATCAACATGTTCTCGCATTTTTTTTCCTGCTTTGAAATGTGGTACATATTTTTCAGGAACGAGAACTTTTTCTCCAGATTTAGGATTACGACCTACACGTGCAGGTCGGTAGTTTAGATCAAAGCTCCCAAATCCACGAATTTCGATACGTTCACCTTTTGATAGGCTATTTGCCATGGCATCTAGTATCATTTTTACTGCTAACTCGGTATCCTTGGTCAATAATTGAGGATACCGGGCTGAAAGCCTCGAAATCAACTCAGATTTTGTCATTGATGCCTCTTGCTTAAATATTATTCTTCTGTATTTTTATTATCCATTCTTGCCTTTAGCAAGGCACCAAGATTGGTTGTACCTGTACTCGCAGGTGTTTTTGAACTAACCATTTGGAGGGCATTACTTTCTTCTTGCTGCTCTTTTGCTTTAATTGAGAGGTTGATGTTACGATTCTTACGATCAATATTAATAATCATTGTCTCAACTTCATCACCTTCTTTAAGTAGGGTACGAATATCCTCAACTTTGTCACGTGTGATTTCCGAAGCCCGCAAGTAACCGTCAACTTCTTCTGATAAACCAATAACAGCGCCTTTCGGATCAATTGCTTTTACTTTTCCTTTCACGACACTATTTTTATCATGCTCTGCCACATAAATAGTGAAAGGATCACCTTCTAACTGCTTGATACCAAGAGAAATTCTTTCTTTTTCTACGTCGATCGATAAAACGACGGCTTCTACTTCATCCCCTTTTTTGTAACCAGCGATTGCTTCTTCACCTGATTGACTCCAAGAAAGATCAGACAAGTGAACCAAACCATCGATATTGCCAGGCAAGCCAATAAAAATACCAAAATCGGTGATCGATTTGATTTGACCCGAAACTTTTTCACCTTTTTCATGGCTAGAGGCAAATTCTTCCCAAGGATTTGGTTTGCATTGTTTCATGCCTAGCGAAATCCTGCGACGCTCTTCATCGATCTCGATAATCATTACTTCAACTTCATCGCCTAATTGAACAATTTTTGAAGGATAGACATTTTTATTTGTCCAGTCCATTTCAGAAACATGTACCAGCCCTTCAATTCCTTGTTCTATCTCAACAAAGGCACCATAATCAGTCAGATTGGTTACTTTGCCAAACAGGCGAGTTCCTTGAGGGTAACGTTTGGAGAGTCCGACCCACGGATCCTCAGTTAATTGCTTCAATCCCAGCGATACACGATTCTTTTCTTGATCAAATTTGAGAACTTTTGCAGTAACTTCATCACCGACATTAATTACTTCTGAAGGATGTTTAACGCGGCGCCATGCTAGATCAGTAATATGGAGTAGCCCGTCAATTCCACCTAGATCGACAAAGGCACCATAATCAGTGATGTTTTTGATAATCCCATGAACGGTCGACCCTTCTTGAAGATTCGCAAGCAATGATTCACGATCTGCGCCTTGTGTTTCTTCGAGGACTGCGCGCCGAGAAATAACAACGTTATTACGTTTTTTGTCCAGCTTAATGACCTTGAACTCCATTTCTTTGTTTTCATAAGGAGTCGTATCTTTAACCGGACGAATATCAACCAATGAGCCTGGAAGGAAAGCGCGAATTCCGTTCACCATCGCAGTAAGGCCACCTTTGACTTTTCCATTTACCATCCCGCTGACAATGATTCCCTTTTCCATAGCTTCTTCAAGATCATGCCACGCGTTTAACCTTCTAGCTTTATCACGTGACAACCTTGTTTCCCCATAACCATCTTCAAGTGCATCAATAGCTACGCTAACAAAATCACCTGCCTTAGCCTCAATTTCTCCCCGATCGTTTTTAAATTCATCAATAGGGATATAACTTTCAGATTTTAAACCCGCGTTAACAACCACAAAATTGTAGTCGACACGAATGATTTCTGCTGTAATTACTTCTCCCACACGCATTTCTTTACGTGCGAGACTTTCTTCAAAGAGTTGAGCAAAATTTTCTGAGGAGTCTTTCAGGTTAGAGGCAGTAGTCATTATAAAAAATTACCTAATTTATTAATCAATTCGATCTCCTTATAAGCAGAAGATCGTTGGTTATTGGGTTGAAAAAAAGATTATTTACTTAAGAGTTATGTATTCTTGATACCACTTAACAACTTCGTTTACGGCTTGATCGATATTCAGAAAGGTTGTATCAAGTAACTTCGTATCTTCGAATTGTTGCAGAGGAGCAATTTCTCGCTTGCTATCACGCGCATCTCGTTCGTAAATATCTTGCTGTAAGATTTTGATGTTAGCATTTATTCCTTTCTCGATCAACTGCTTATAGCGCCTTTGGGCGCGTTCTTCGGCGCTTGCGGTAAGGAAAATCTTAAGTGCAGCATCCGGGAAAACAACGGATCCCATGTCACGACCATCGGTAACTAATCCTGGTTTTTGTCGGAATGCACGTTGCCTATTTAGTAGCATTGCTCTTACAAGTGGGAAGGCTGCAATTTGAGACGCAAATTTGCTGCATTCTTCACTGCGTATCGAATCAGTGACATCCTCTTGATTGAGCATGATAGTGGAATCATTGAAGCAAACTGCTAGATTCTCTGCAATGTGTGCCAATCCATGTTCGTCAGTCATATCAATCTTTGATCGCAAAGCTTGTAATGCGACAAGGCGATAGAGTGCACCGCTATCTAAATAGTGAAATGTAAGTTGCTTTGCTACACGCTGTGCTACGGTTCCT
>CAZIDT010000198.1:0-3729 GCA_964537855.1 uncultured Nitrosomonas sp. | reverse complement strand
GGCTCGTTGCTTTATTTATCGCGGCAATTATCTGGAGTTACCGTCGTATCGACATTGTTAGCTTATTCGATCCACGTTCTTTAATGATCTCGCTCATTGGTTTTGTCACATTATTGATGGCGAGTAGTGGTATTGAAGCGCTTCGATTTAATACGCTGGGCATTGCATTGCCTTTGGCACCCGGTGGAATATTAGGTGAAACGATTAGCCAAAGTTTTTCACGGATATTAGGCGTTACTGGTGCTTCGCTCGGTTTCTTTATCTTATTTGCAGTTGGTTTTAGTCTTTTCTCAGGGATTTCCTGGGTGCGCCTGTCTGAAAAGATCGGTGAAACCATCGAAACAACATGTGTCACCTTGTGGCAATCATGGCTAACCTGGCTAGATCGTCGAGCAGGTAAACTATCTTCGTTAGAACGCAGTGAGCATGTTGATGAACTAAAAAAAGATTTATCGACTCACCCACCTCTCAAAATCGAAGTACCCGATACTTCGATTCAAAAATCTTCTCGTGTCCTTAAAGAAAAGCAAACACCCTTATTTTCAGAGCTACCCGATTCTATACTACCTCCTCTATATTTATTAGATGAGCCTAAAGTCGATGTGGAGCTATTGTCGAACGAAACACTAGAATTTACCTCGCGTTTGATTGAAAGGAGACTTCAAGAATTTGGTGTTGAAGTAAAAGTCGTATCTGCCCACCCCGGCCCAGTCATTACGCGTTATGAAATTGACCCAGCAACCGGCGTCAAAGGCAATCAAATCATCAACTTAGTAAAAGATTTAGCGCGCGCCCTTTCTGTTGCCAGCATTCGAGTGGTTGAAACCATTCCCGGCAAAACGACGATGGGTCTCGAAATTCCCAACCCTAAACGACAAGTCGTGCGTTTACATGAAATTCTCAGCTCACAAGCTTATGCGGATATGGCATCACCTTTGACCATCGCCCTAGGTAAAGATATCAGTGGACGCCCCATGGTCTCAGATTTAGGTAAAATGCCGCACGCGTTAGTTGCTGGAACAACCGGCTCGGGAAAATCCGTTGCGATCAACGCTATTATTTTGAGCCTACTCTACAAGGCCCCTCCCGAACAGGTCCGATTGATTCTCGTCGATCCTAAAATGCTTGAACTTTCCGTGTATGAAGGCATTCCTCATTTGCTGACTCCTGTAGTAACTGATATGCGAGATGCGGCCAGTGCATTGAATTGGTCTGTGGCTGAAATGGAAAGACGCTATAAACTGATGTCTACCTTAGGTGTTCGTAATCTCGCTGGTTATAACCAAAAAATCCAAGAAGCTAAAAAATCAGGGGAACCGCTGGTGACACCCACGCAAATTGCATCCGATGATGCAACCCCGCTTGAAGAAATGCCGATGATCGTGGTCGTCATTGATGAATTAGCTGATCTAATGATGATCATGGGGAAAAAAGTTGAAAAACTAATCGCAAGGCTGGCCCAGAAAGCTCGTGCAGCAGGTATTCATTTATTACTCGCCACACAACGACCTTCCGTTGATGTGATCACGGGTTTGATCAAAGCCAATATTCCAACCCGCATTGCGTTTCAAGTTTCCAGCAAAATTGATTCTCGCACCATTCTTGACCAAATGGGTGCTGAAGCGCTATTAGGCCAAGGTGATATGCTCTATCTGCCACCTGGGAGTGGCTACCCGCAACGGATTCATGGTGCATTTGTTGCAGATCACGAAGTTCATAAAGTAGTCGAGTATCTGAAGCAACAAGGTGAGCCACGCTATATAGAAGCCGTTCTCAAAGCGGGCGATGAAGAAGGTGATAATAATGGTGAACCCGGTGAAAACAATCGGCCCGCGGGAGAAACGGATTTATTGTATGATGAAGCGGTATCTATTGTTCTAAAAACACGTCGTGCGTCGGTTTCTTCGATCCAGCGACAGCTTCGTATTGGTTACAACCGTGCCGCACGTCTTGTCGAAGATATGGAACGGGCCGGCATTGTCTCTGCCATGCAAAGTAATGGAAACCGTGAAGTACTGGTTCCTGACCGAGGTGACTAAGCGAAACCCATGCTTAGCGACCTAACTTATTGTCACCATTTATCAAATTTGTAGGGGGCTATCATTCGCTTCATTATCGCATTGTTTCTTTTGCTTTCAGCGCTACCCGCACAAGCATCGGCTGTCGATCATCTCAGGCGCTTCGTACAGGAAATACAAACCTTTAAAGCTGATTTTAATCAGAAATTACTGGATCAAAATTATCAAGTCACGCAAGAAGCCAGTGGCTCAATGATGTTTCAACGCCCCGGTAAATTCCGGTGGGTTTATGAAAAACCCTATCAGCAATTGATTGTGGGCGATGGGCATCGCGTATGGTTTTATGACCAAGATCTCAATCAAGTCACCGTTCGTCAATTAGACCTGGCCATTGGCAATAGCCCTGCTGCTTTGCTTGCGGGCAGTAGCGCCATTGAAAAAGATTTTAATCTCACAGATATCACGATTGAAGATGAAATAGATTGGCTGGAAGCCACCCCGAAAAACAAAGAAACCAATTTCGAGTTGATTCGAATGGGTTTCTCAAAAGCAGGTAAATTAAGAGAGATGATTCTCCGAGATAACTTTGGTCAGTTTACCTTGCTTGTTTTTAACAAAATTGATTTCAATCCCCAATTGACCCATGAACTGTTTCAGTTTAAACCACCGAGCGGAGCTGATGTAATCAGTGACTGAGTCTGAGTTTAGCACTGCGCAACCATCGTCCATTCCGTTAGCAGAACGTTTGCGCCCTCAATCCCTGAATGAGGTGATCGGCCAAGCTCATCTTCTTGGAATCGGCAGACCCTTGCGCAATGCCTTCGAAACCGGAAAACCCCATTCCATGATCTTGTGGGGTCCCCCAGGTAGCGGAAAAACCACCCTAGCACGCCTCATGGCAAATGCGTTTGACGCAGAATTTATCGCCTTATCAGCAGTTTTAGCAGGCGTAAAAGATATTCGTGAAGCGATCGACCGTGCAAAATATAATGAGCAGCAATCAAAACGCCACACGGTATTATTTGTTGATGAAGTACATCGCTTCAATAAATCGCAGCAAGATGCCTTTTTACCTTATGTTGAACAAGGGTTGATCACCTTCATCGGCGCAACCACCGAAAACCCATCGTTTGAAGTCAATCGCGCATTGCTATCGCGTGCTCAAGTTTATAGCCTTGCCCCCCTATCTCAAGATGAACTTCAACAACTGCTTGATCGTACTCAACAATCAGCGCTAAAAAACCTCAATCTATCCCAGGAAGCCACGCAATTGATCATTCAATTTGCAGATGGCGACGCAAGGCGCTTACTGAATTTACTCGAACAACTCAGTATCGCGGCTCAAGCAGCCCATAATGCAACCATCAGCACCGACGAAGTGCATAAAGCCTTAACTCGCAGTCAGCGTAAATTTGATAAGGGCGGAGATGAGTTTTATGATCAAATTTCTGCCCTCCACAAATCCATCCGCGGCTCTTCCCCAGATGCTGCCTTATACTGGATGTGCCGCATGCTCGATGGCGGGGTCGACCCCATGTATATCGCACGGAGATTGATTCGCGCTGCCGTAGAAGATATAGGACTCGCTGATCCACGCGCCTTAACCATGACGCTCGATGCATGCCAAGCTTATGAGCGACTCGGCAGCCCTGAAGGTGAACTTGCATTAGCCCAAGCCACGCTTTATTTGGCCTGCGCTCCTAAAAGCAAT
>CAZIDT010000197.1:0-3739 GCA_964537855.1 uncultured Nitrosomonas sp. | reverse complement strand
TCCTTCTATCTTCTCGATTGAGATATTAGAAATAATTAAAAACCTAAGTTGGTCCTTGTTTTTAATAATTCTACTTGGTCCTTTTCAGAAAAAGGGAAGTAAATCGATCACTTTAAAGCTCAAGCCATCTGTAATCGGTATTTTGCTGTTCTACTTGGTTGCTATCGTCATGGTCATTTATGCTCATGACACGAGGGGAGTTTTTTCGAGTAACTATCAAGCGGATTATTTGGTGAGTGTAATCATGCCGCTCATAGGTATGATTTTGATTGAGCAATATTATAGAAATACCCCTGTGGAGCAACGTTGGGGAATCAAGTTTTTTTGCTTAGGGATTGGTGGTTTCTTTGTATACGACTTCTTTCTTTTTAGTGATGCTTTGTTGTTAGGCAAAGTTAATGCTGATATTTGGGATGCACGTGGTTGGGTAAACCTACTAACTGTTCCATTAGTTGGGTTATCTGCGGCACGGAATCCAAAGTGGTCAGTAGGTATTTCTTTGTCCCGCCAAATTCTTTTTTACTCGTCAACGTTATTTGGTGCGGCTATATATTTACTTGCAATGGCGAGTGTGGGCTATTACATAAGGCTTTCAGGGGGGACATGGGGAACTGTTCTGCAGCTTACATTTCTCTTTGGTGCAATAGTGCTGCTTTTAGTTATTTTATCTTCGGGAACGACACGTTCATGGCTCAAAGTATTTATTAGTAAAAATTTTTATAGCTACAATTATGATTATCGTGAGGAGTGGTTGCGTTTTACACGTACTCTCTCGGAGGAATCGTTAGATTTAAGAACTAGGGTAATTAAATCACTCGCGCAATTGATTGAAAGTCCAGCGGGTATACTCTGGTATAAATCAGAGCAGGGAGAATTTAAGCCAGCAGCTAGTTGGAACTTCTCACTTAAAACTTATGACACTGCTGACCATAGTAATGATGAATTTTGTCAGTTTCTTAATAAAAAGCGATGGGTTATTGATTTAGACGAGTATCGATTACATCCACAGAAATATTCAGGTTTAGCATTGCCATCATGGGTTGCAGCAAATGAACAGCTTCGATTAATTATTCCGCTTATTTTTAATAATGAGCTAGTTGGATTTATTGCCTTGGCGGAGCCGAGAAGTATAATTAAATTAAATTGGGAAGTCAGAGATTTACTATGGGTTGCTAGCACACAAGCAACCAGCTATTTAGTTCAATATGAAGTCACAACAGCCTTGTCTCTAGCGCGGCAGTTTGAATCTTTCAATCGTATGTCTACGTTTGTCGTTCATGATATAAAAAATTTAATATTTCAGTTGTCGCTCTTGCTCACCAATGCTGAGAAACATAAAGAGAATCCTGAATTCCAGAAAGATATGATGGAAACGGTGAATTTCTCAGTAAATAAGATGCAACGTTTGTTGGAAAAATTAAATAGTGATCGTAAAACGTTAATAACCGAGTGTGTGCTATTGGACCAATTACTGAAGCAAATAGTACAGCGAAAATTAATCTGTGAGCCGCAGCCTACGTTAGTGATATCTGATGAGAATCTTATGGTAAAAGCTGACTTAACACGATTGGAGCGGGTTATCGGTCATTTGATTCAAAATGCAATAGAAGCCACACCCAAGACTGGTTTTGTAAAAGTCAAACTATCCAAACGCAATAATAACGCTTTGATTGAAATAGAAGATAGTGGGCATGGTATGAGCGATGCTTTTATCAAAAATAAACTATTCCGACCTTTTGAAACAACCAAAACTGCGGGTATGGGAATCGGTGTTTTTGAAAGTAAAGAGTATATTAGTGAACTGGGAGGACGGCTAGAAGTATCTAGCCGTGAACTTGTCGGAACTAAATTCTTGATTGTTTTACCCCTTACGGATGATTCGGAGGGCAACAAATGATGCAGGGTATTTCTACAGCTTAATTTTCTAAGGTTTCTTGAGTTGATGATCAATGAATTTGATGTAATTTCTTGCTTTTTATTAGTTAATTGCTTGAAAGCGCTATTTGTTATGATGAGTAGGTCCGCTAGGGTAATTCTGTATTTGCTAAACTGAGAACGTATCATATTCTAAACGAAAGATTGTTGCCTCAGCCTATCGGTAATTTACTGTTAACTATTTTAGTAAAATAACTGTAGAGTGTAGAGGCTACATGAGAACATGAAAACAGCAAGTGATGACCAAAGAAAGTTACTTGTAATTGAGGATGATCCAGGTCTTCAGAAACAATTACGCTGGAGTTTTGATAATTGCGAGGTTTTCGTGGCGAGTGATAGAGAAAGTGCACTTGCACAAGTTCGTCGTCATGAGCCGGCAGTGGTTACTATGGATCTTGGATTGCCACCTGATCCTGACGGTGCTTCAGAAGGATTGGCTACATTAAAACAAATACTTTCTTTAGCTCCTGATACAAAGATAATTGTGTTAACTGGTAATCAGAATCGTGAGAATGCGCTCAAGGCCATTGAGTTAGGCGCTTATGATTTTCATCAGAAACCGTTTGATTCGAAAATGTTAAGCCTGATTATCGATAGAGCTTTTTATTTGCATGCTTTGCAGCGTGAGAATCGTTCGCTGCTGTTATCCCATTCCGATTCACCCATCTCGGGAATTGTGACACGCGATCCTAGTATGATTAAAATGTGTCGTAACATCGAGCGAGTTGCGCCCTCTGATGTAACGGTCATGTTACTTGGGGAAAGTGGTACGGGTAAAGAAGTGCTAGCCAGAGCATTGCATCAGTTGAGTGCAAGAAAAGAAGGGCGTTTTGTTGCGATTAATTGTGCTGCTATTCCTGAGAGTCTATTAGAAAGTGAGCTGTTTGGTCATGAGAAAGGTGCTTTTACCGGTGCAATTAAACAGACATTGGGTAAAATTGAGCTAGCACAAGGTGGCACTTTCTTTCTTGATGAGGTAGGTGATTTACCGCTATCGTTACAAGCTAAATTATTGAGATTCCTTCAAGAAAGAGTTATCGAACGAATTGGTGGTCGTGAAGAAATAGCTGTCGATGTTCGAGTTGTTTGTGCTACCCATCAGAATCTTAAGAAATTGATTGAAGAGGGGCGGTTCCGAGAGGATTTATTCTATCGCCTTGGTGAAATATCTATCAAAATTCCGCCCTTACGCGAGAGATTAGGGGATGCGGTCTTGTTAGCGCATCATTTCCGAAATAAATTTGCTACTAAAGAAGGTCGCCATTCCATGAGTTTTTCCCAGGAAGCGTTATCAGCCATAGAATCTTACGGTTGGCAAGGAAATATTCGCGAAATGGAAAATTGTATTAAACGCGCTGTTATTATGGCAGAGGGGCCACAAATTACGTTAGATGATCTAGGGATCCAGGAATCTGCTAAACCGCAAGAGCCACTTAATTTACGAGAAATTCGTGAAAAGGAAGAATGTAAGGCGGTAGTAAGAGCGCTAGCTAAGGTAGATGGGAATATTGCCAGAGCAGCCGAGTTATTAGGCGTTAGTCGACCTACCCTGTATGACTTAATGAATCGCCATGGACTTAAATAATAATTTTAGGAAAGTAATAATCTCTCAAGATCTATCCGTATAATAATTTATCTATTTTCATATGCTCCATCTATTCCATGAATTGATTTATAGCACTGCTAGTCGTGGCGTTAAATCAGAAGCACTTATCAGTAAACAGCATCGGCTGGATTATTTTGAACTGGCAGAGCAAACTCAGAGACTGGCAACTGGGCTTATTAAAATTGGGATTGCGCGTAG
>CAZIDT010000196.1:0-3759 GCA_964537855.1 uncultured Nitrosomonas sp. | reverse complement strand
CTATATTCTCGGCTCACCCAAGTTCTTGCAAGAGCATGGTGTTGAGAATAATCATGCTGAGATAATGAAATTACAATTAGAAGGTAAGACACTTGTTGGAGTTGCGGTGCAATCTCATCATCACTACCAAAGCTTAGGTTATTTCGCAATTGCCGATCAATTACGAGAAACCTCAAAGCAAGCCATTCAACGCATAAAAGCAATGGGCATCGAAGTAATCATGTTGACAGGCGATAATGTTGCTACTGCAACAGCCATCGCAAAACAAGCTGGTATCATGAATTATCGGGCTGAAGTGCTTCCGCAAGATAAAGCAACTGTGGTTAGCGAGATAAAATCCCAAGGAAAATATACTGGAATGATTGGGGATGGCATTAATGATGCGCCTGCTTTAGCAGCGGCAGATGTTAGCTTTGCTATCGCAGCAGGATCGGATATTGCAATTGAAGCTGCAGATATCACACTCATGCGTAATGATTTGACGGGTGTCGCTGATGCAATTGCACTGTCGCGCGCCACTTTAAGGAAAATTCGGCAAAATCTCTTCTTTGCTTTTATTTATAATGTACTTGGTATTCCTCTAGCTGCTATAGGAATGCTCAATCCAGTAATTGCCGGTGCTGCTATGGCAATGAGTTCTGTATCGGTTGTAAGTAATTCATTATTACTTAAGCGTTGGAAACCGAATTACTAAGCATTGTTAATTTTTCATTGATTAATCGTCGGGGTAAAAAAAGTGGAAACTAAAACAGTTTATATCAAAGGAATGAATTGTATGGGTTGTGTTAGTAGTATCAAGAATGTATTAGAGAAGCTTCCCGGTGTCGAAGATGCTGAAGTATCGCTTGAGGATGCTTGTGTTACGATTCGCTATGATGCTGCCTTAATTAGAGCTGATCAATTTAAGCAAGCTATTGATAAAGCAGGTTTTGAAGCAATTATCTAAATTAGTTTACTATTTATTGCGACCTAAGCATGCAGATACGTGATATCGATAAAAATCACCAGTTAATCCGAGAATACTTGCTTCATTCTGACAAATGCGTAGTTTAGGATGATTTGCCGAGGTATCGTCTGCGATACGAGAAGGAAGTTGTTTAGTTGGTGGTAATTTTTCATCAGAATAGTGTTGATTACTTCCTGAAGGAATCGATTCGACGGTTAGTGTAACCGGTAACATACCAATAGTACCAAATCCTACTTGGCTCGCTGCAGCTTTGGATAAATTGATGATTCGATTGCCACCACCTCCCCAACGATCATTGATGCGAACTGTGACTGTTTGCTTAGTTTTAGCGTTTGTTACACGGACTTGGCTTCCGATTGGTAACGTGCGATGTGCTGCAGTAAGCTGGCTAGAATCATAAGGTTCTCCACTTGCAGTTATTTGACCCTCCATTTGACCAGCGTAGTACGTTGCGATTCCAGTTTCACTTGGCCATTCAGGTTTTTTAGTCATTGGTTCTTTACCGCTATTCGCTTCGCGATCCCCCACCTTAGCTAAAGCCGGAGCTCTTGAATTATTTTGATCGTCTCCATTAGAAGCCGAGATCGAAGTAGAACTATTGATGGTGTCTAGCGCAATCTCATTATTGGGATTGTCGATCGGTAATGTGGGCGCATTATGAATAGTGCGAGAAGTACTTGCACACGCATTTAGAAGGAGTAAGGCACTAATGATCCAGAAGATTTTCATGTTTGTGTTATTATTATTTTCGCTGAGATAAGGTAGTGGATTTTTAATAATACCTGATCAATCGATAAAACTCACTATTAAGTTCATCTATAGTTGTTACCCCGCGCTGTAAATGATCGTTTTGCAGGTATCAAAATTATTGGAGATATCTATTTGGTTTCCCCTCGTTAATCGTACTAAAAACGCCATTCTCCACCCACATAAATACCTCGAGGAATATATAAAGGTAACGATGGAATAAAATCGGATACAAATTCACGGTGATTCTCACTAAATAAATTTTGTCCTACTAGAAATACTTCTAAATTTTTGATGGGTTTATAGGCAATTTTACTATCCATCGTGACATAACCGGGTATTCGGTAGAAATCCACACTACTAACATAACGCAACCAGAGATTGAATTGCATCCGCTCTGTTAAATCGTAATTTGAGCGAAATGAGATCTGATGTTGAGGACTTACTTTATCTGCGCCTCCTGTTGTTGGATCTATGGATTTAAAAATAGGATTAGCATTAATATGCATATGGAGGTAACTATAATTACCTTGCAAGCGCCATCGTTGTGTTGGTTTCCAATCTGCAGATAATTCAACACCATAAGTATGTCCTGATGCGTTATTACTCAATCCAACGGGATAAATGAGGTGTAAAGGAAAAGTCGAGTGGATTGATACATCTTTTATAGCTGGAGGAGACAGGTCACGTAGTTGGCTGTAATCGTTAAAAAAACCAGCAATATCGATGGATGCATTCTGGGAAAACTGATGTCGATAGCCTAATTCATAGGCAATCATTTTTTCCGAATTATAGTTAGAGTTTCCCATAATTTGGGCTAAGATCGGAAAAGGAAGGATAGTGTTTGTGCCCGGAATTGCGTTGAGCGTGCGTGTGTTCAGGGTTATATCATTTTCAGCTCTTGAAGGTGTTCGGACAGCACGTGAGACGGATGCCCACAGCGAGTTTTCAGGATTAGGCGTCCACATCAAACGCGCATTCGGTTGAATTTCAAATCCGGTAAAATCATTATGATCGACACGCGTTCCTAATGTAAATCGCAGGTATTCAGGTATCAATGTCATTTCATCGCGGACAAAGACACTGGCCAGATGATTGGTTTGTTGCCGTGGAGAGAGTGAAATCAATTCTGTATCGAATACTTTATTATGATAGAGTCGATAATTCGCTCCCCAAGTCAAGTCGTGACGATCCAAAAGGGGAAATCGGTGCTGAAAATCGATATCAAAGCTTTCTGCTCGAAATTGCGTAGACGTTAATAGCTTATAATCAACCCGATCATAATAGGTTTGAAACATGATCGATGATTTTTCTGACAACGTGCGATCCCAGCGCAATCGGATATTGCCTCCTTCGTTATGCCCGCGCGCGCTAGTTGACTGGATAATGGGAGCGCTTAATTGTGTTTTATCAAAAGTATCGCCTATTGAGTTATAAAAAATATCGCCCTGCAGCGTAAGTTGGTCCATTCCCCGTGTATGATCCAAGCGAAACCCGCCTCGGGCGCTATGCCAGGCATCGTTTGCATTGACGCCTGATATCGAATTCATTGGGTCGCGCGTAAAACCTTTGGTGTAGAAACGATAATGCGTATTATCATTGATTGCTCCACCGTAGCGTGCACCAAAAAAACCGCGCTCAAAGCTTCCGCCACCTGCGCTCAATAGCAAACCTTGTGTTTGAGCTGCTTTCTTGGTAATGATATTGATAATACCATTTACCGCATTCGCTCCCCATACCGAAGCGTTTGGCCCACGAATGACTTCAATACGTTCAATATCCTCCAATAACGTATCTTGCTGTTCCCATTGAACGCCTGCAAATAATGGGTTATAAACACTGCGGCCATCCATCAACACTTGCAATTTATCAGCAAAACGTCCATTGAATCCGCGTATACCGATTGCCCATTTATCAGTTCCGATACGCGCAACTTCTACGCCAGGCGCCATACGCAACGCTTCAGGAATACTGGTTACACCGGAACGGCGAATATCATCTTGGGTAATCACAAACACAGCGGAAGCAACTTCTGAAAGTTTTTG
>CAZIDT010000195.1:0-3765 GCA_964537855.1 uncultured Nitrosomonas sp. | reverse complement strand
AATTATTGTTAAGAAAACGTGCTCGTAGACGCTTATTGGGTGCAATTACCTTAGTAACTTTATTAGTTATATTTCTACCGATGCTTTTTGATGAGGAGTCAACACAAGAGCGTCAGGAAATTGATATTCAGATACCTTCAGAGGATTTAGTTACGGAAAATTACCCCTGGATGATGCCTACTGATCCTTCCAGTGATGAAATTGAAGTTTCAACTGATCAACCGGATGAATCATTAGCAATGGCACCACAAGGATCACCTCAAATCGCTGATGAAATCCATGAAGAATCTGGTGATAACCAAAGTACGCCTATCCCCTTGACCAAACCTCAACATCTTAAACCGGTTGCTCAATTAAGCAAAGCTCCAGAAATGACGCAACCTAAAACCACAGAAGGTGTTTTTGTTATCCAGTTAGGTGCGTTCTCTGATCCACTTAAAGCAAAACAGCAGTTACAAAATTTAACTTCGAGTGGTATCAATGGTGCGTATGTTGAGACCATAAAAGTTGGGCATAATGAAATGGTCAGAGTACGCGTAGGTCCCTTCTCAACCAGAAGGGCAGCAGAAGATGAATACGAGAAGCTAAAAAAAATGGGGCTTAGCGGGGTTGTTACCAGTAAATAAGCTTACCCGATATAGCATAGCGCTTTTAGTAGTTACTATTGATTGATGACCATTCTTGATTATATTGTGATAGGTATCGGGTTCATTTCTGTCTTTCTGGGAATTACTCGCGGTGTCATCAAAGAAGTTATATCACTTGCTGGTTGGTTTATCGCATTCTATATTGCAAGCCGTTATGCGGAATCCTTTGAGCCTTTACTGCCGCGCATCATAGAAGACCCTTCACTACGTATGCTATCGCTTTTTGTTGTGGTCTTCTTTATTGTTCTATTATTGGTTATGTTTAGCTCAATATTATTGTCGAAGTTAATAAGAAGCGTAGGGCTTGGTTTTATTGATAGGGTTTTAGGATCAATTTTCGGTTTGGCGAGAGGATTTGCAATTGTTTTGTCATTAGTTTTAGCTGCTGGATTTACCGCCCTACCAAAACAGCCCTTCTGGCAACAAGCTGTGTTGAGTGACCCGCTTGAAAAGGCAGCAACTCAAGTAATTCCTTGGTTACCCGAAAGTTTTCAAGGTCATATTCGCTTTGATAAGTGATTATTATTATATGTACTATTGTTTTCTAAAGCATCAAGTTTGGAATACTTGAATCTATTATGTGTGGAATTATTGGCGTAGTAGCTCAATCCCCAGCAAATCAAATATTATATGATGGTTTGCTCATGTTGCAGCATAGAGGACAAGATGCGGCTGGTATCGTAACAGCTCAAGACAATACCTTTTATATGCACAAAGGGTTAGGAATGGTACGGGATGTGTTTCGTACCCGCAATATGCGTGCACTACTTGGCAATATGGGAATAGGTCATGCACGTTACCCAACAGCAGGATCGGCAGACTCCCCAGCTGAAGCGCAACCATTCTATGTCAACTCCCCCTTTGGAATCGTGTTAGGGCATAATGGCAATTTAACTAATGCAGAAGAGCTCAACAAAGCGCTATACCGATCTGATCGCCGGCATGTGAACACGAACTCGGATTCAGAAGTGTTATTGAATGTTCTTGCACATGAATTACAAGCCTGTGCCACGAATGATCAGCTTGATCCAGATGACATCTTTACAGCCGTATCTGGTGTACACGAACGATGTCAAGGTGCTTATGCAGTGATTGCAATGATTGCAGGATATGGCCTACTGGCTTTTCGGGATCGTTTAGGGATTCGACCGTTAGTTTTTGGAACTGCTGAGACCGAACGTGGTATTGAATATATGATCGCCTCTGAAAGTGTAGCCCTCGATACACTGGGATTTAAATTAATACGAGATGTTGCTCCTGGTGAAGCGATTTTTATCGATACAAAAGGTAATTTCCATAATAAGCAATGTACAACTAGCTCAAGCCTTAATCCTTGCATTTTTGAATACGTTTATTTGGCACGACCTGATTCCATGATGGACGGCCTTTCAGTTTATGAAACCCGGCTTAATATGGGCGGCAGTCTTGCAGAGAAAATCAAAAAAACGATGCGACATCTTGATATCGATGTTGTCATTCCCATACCTGAATCGAGTCGCCCAAGCGCGTTACAGCTTGCAAATCACCTAGGGATCGATTTTCGAGAAGGTTTTGTCAAGAATCGATATATTGGTAGAACCTTTATCATGCCAGGCCAACAGAATCGACGAAAATCTGTCCGGCAGAAATTAAATGCAATCAACGTCGAATTTCAAGGAAAGAATGTGCTATTGGTTGATGATTCCATCGTGCGAGGTACCACGAGCAGAGAAATCGTGCAGATGGCTCAAGAAGCAGGCGCGCATAAGATCTACTTTGCTTCGGCAGCGCCGCCCGTGCGTTATCCTAATGTTTACGGTATCGATATGCCAACACGCCAGGAATTAATTGCAGCTGATAAGGATGAGGAACAAATTTGCTATGAAATCGGTGCTGATTTTCTCGTTTACCAAGATCTTGAATCGCTGAAAAGCTCTATTTCGCGCATCAATCCTGCTATCAAGAATTTTGAAACCTCATGCTTTGATGGGAAATATATCACTGATGGGATAACTCAAGACTATCTAGATAAATTGGAGTTTCAACGTAACGCTGGCACAAAAAAACTTACTAAACAGGACCTCACTCAACTCGATTTAGGGCTGATTTTAGCGGATTAGTCGGTATAATCCAGAAATGATTTTTTCCCATCGTCACTCGCTATTATTACTATACTTTTGACAAATAATGGATCCTGAAACGCTAGCACTTCATACCGGTATTCACCGCAGTCAGTTTAATGAACATTCTGAAGCCATGTATTTGACCTCCAGTTATGTCTTTGAAAATGCAGCGCAGGCAGCTGCGCGATTCTCTGGTGAAGAGCCGGGCAATATATATTCACGATTTACCAACCCAACGGTCACCGCTTTTCAAGAAAGACTGGCTGTTCTTGAAGGTGCGGAAGAATGTATTGCAACATCTACAGGCATGTCAGCAATCCTTGCTTGTGTGCTTGGTTTATTGTCTGCTGGGGATCATATCGTGGCATCTCGTAGCATTTTTGGGGCAACGGTCAATCTTTTCAACAATATCCTCAGTCGATTTAATATCACCACCACGTTTGTTTCTGCAACTGAGCCCAAAGAATGGGCAGCGGCTTGTAAAGCCAATACGAAATTATTCTTCCTTGAGACACCTTCAAATCCTTTAACAGAAATTTCTGATATTGCTGCAATCGCCCAAGTCGCAAAGAATGCTGGCGCGCGACTGGTCGTTGATAATTGTTTTTGTACCCCTATTTTGCAAAAACCTTTAGAACTGGGTGCAGATATCGTCATTCACTCAGCAACCAAGTATCTAGATGGGCAAGGAAGGGTTTTAGGTGGAGCAATTTTAGGAAAGCGAGATTTGCTGATGGACGGAGGCATTTATAACTTTTTACGAACTGCCGGCCCTACCTTGAGTGCATTTAACGCATGGGTTTTATTGAAAGGGTTAGAAACGCTCAAAATCCGAATGGAAGCTCATTCCGCACATGCTCTGGAAATTGCAAACTGGCTAGCAGAACAACCTAACATCGCGCGTGTGTTGTACCCAGGCCTACCATCCCATCCCCAACATCATCTGTGCAAACTTCAGCAAAAAACAGGCGGTGGAATCGTCTCCTTCGAAGTAAAAGGAGGCAGAGAAGCCGCAT
>CAZIDT010000194.1:0-3806 GCA_964537855.1 uncultured Nitrosomonas sp. | reverse complement strand
ACAAGCTCTGTCGTCAAATCAACATTTGCTTCTTCAACTGCTGCCGATTGAATCTCCCCAAGCGTCCCAGTTAATGGCACACCGATCAGTGGTAGCCCGGAAGCTGCTGTTTCAACCCATTGATTATTTCCCTGTGGCTTCAGGCCATTGGGATTTGCGAAACTGGCCAAAACGAGCTGCCCAAGCGTTCTATTCTCTCCATTGGTATAATTCCCTTGAATAGTGCCATCGTCAGAAATACCAAAACCAGCAAGTCTGCCCGATGTAAATCCATCTTGACTCAGCGTATTTACTGCAAATTTACTGCCAAATTGGGTTGAATCGGTAATGTCGAAATCGAAATCGAGTGGTGTCGTGGCCCCCCAATCTGCAATTCCCAAATTGGTTGCAACAGCGCTCAAATCGACTGAAGCAGTTACTGGACCAGTCGGTGCTGTGATAACCCCATTGCTGTCGAAAGTCAGCGTTAAAGGAGAACCGCCATCCAATTGAACGCCAACCGGCACCCCCGAAGCATCGACTGCACCATCGACAGTCGCATAGACATCCCAAGTACTCGGTGCTGATTTTTGAAAAAATAAGGTAAACACGTGTGAGTTGCCTAAACTATCAAAAATTGCCCCTGAAGTTGAACTAGCGTAAGTATCGGGATTTGTAGCGTCAAAAGCAGGCAACGTAGCGGGTACTAATGTGCGAGAATCAAGATTAACTCCCGTCGTAAATGTTTTCGTAGCCTGTGGAGTCATTTCAGCCGTTGATAACTGTAGATTGGTCGGTGAACTCGCAATGATCTTTCCTGCCCTATCTGCAGCATACCCTGTCACATTTAAGTTATCTGCATTGACCAAGAACCCATTTTTATCAAGATGAAACTGACCATTACGGCTAAAACTAATCGCTCCATTATCGCTTAAGCGAAAGAATCCACCGCCTACGATCGCCATATCCAATGGGTTAGTCGAGTTACTAATATTGCCTTGTGAAAACGATTGCGCGACGGTGTTAACTTGCGTTCCAATCCCGATCTGATTGCCACCCGCACCACCCAATGAGTTTGCAAAAATATCACTAAACTGCGCTTGGGATTGTTTAAATCCAATCACATTCGCATTCGCTACATTATTGCCAATCACATCTAAATTCGTTGAAGCTGCTCTTAAACCGCTTAACCCATGTTGAAAACCCATAATGCTCTCCTCTTAGAGTATTTGTTTAATATCTGATAACTTAACGTGTCCGAGCTCGCCCACATCCAATGTAGGGCCTTTATCACTGGTTGATACACTCTCAACCTTACCTATTGCCAATGGCTTTGTGCTGATCTCTTGACCATCGCGCCAAGCACTAACTGTAAATTTATAGCTTCCATTTGCAGCGGCAGCACCACTCTCAGTATCACCCTTCCAAATAATAGGATTGACGCCAGCAGTTTGTGCTCCCAAATCAATTTCACTAACTTTGACACCAGCACTATCCTTGATGGTTACCATTACTTTGTCAGCAGCCTCAGCTAATTCCACTCCAGCAAATCCTTTTCCATCTTCGAGATTCATAATATCGCCCGGCACTAATACTTCACGACCGATCATCATCGCTGCTTCTACAGCTTGTCTTGAATTTGCGTCACTCACTAAGCTTTGTAATGTGGTATTAAGTTTCTCAATCCCTGTTACAGTGCTGATTTGTGCTATCTGGCTCGTTACTTCCGCATTGTCTAATGGTTTTAATGGATTCTGATTTTTCATCTGTGTAACCAGTAACTTTAAAAATCGATCCTGAGGATCAACCTCATCTTTCTTTCCGGCATTGCTGGGTGATTTAACCGAGTCCAAAAATGAAGAGGTAATTGGATTTGAATTTTGTACTTGACTCATAATTTTTCCTTTTATTGACCGATGGTTAGCGTTTTCTGCAATAAAGCTTTTGTAGTATTCATCAAATTCACACTATTTTGATAAGCACGTGAAGCTGACATCATGTTGACCATTTCATCCACCACATTCACATTGGGCAAAGTAACATAGCCTTTTGCATCTGCCATGGGATGCTTCGGATCGTGAACGACTCTCATTGGCGATTTATCTTCGATAACGCCGGCAACTTTTACGCCCTTTGCTTCTTTGGTGGCGGTACTTAATGTGCTAAAAACAACTTGACGTGCGCGATAAGGTTGACCATTTGAGCTTGCTACACTGTCTGCATTAGCTAAATTACTTGCAACCACATTGAGTCGTTGTGATTGAGCTGCCATGGCTGAACCAGCAATATTAAAAACATTGAATAATGACATTTTTAAGCACTTCCTTCTCTGATAGCTGACAATACAAACCTAAACTGATTATTAATAAACGTTAGCCCGGCATCGTATTTGATTGAGTTATTAATAAATTGCATACGCTCGGTATCCATATCAACCGTATTACCGTCTATACTTGGCTGCTGAGGAATTCGATATAACAATTCCGAAGAAGCAATTGATCTAAATCCGCGATCACCATTCATGTGCATCGATGAAGTTGTCGTCATATTTCCAGGATTGAATGTCATTGCATTTTGTAGCGTTTTCATAAAATCAACATCTCTTGCCTTAAAGTTAGGCGTATCTGCATTCGCAATATTGCTTGATAGCAGCTCATGTCTCGCTGCGCTCACATTTAAGGCTTTATGATAGAAATCAAGTGTCTTATTTAGCTTATTGATCATCGTCATTTCCTGAAAAGTTTTATCTTTCTGCTTTCCTATATACGCATTAACCATGCCAACCTTTCTTACTTCAAAAACACAAAGAAATAGTCTAAATAGGTAGCGATTCACCTTCAGTTCACGATTTAAGCACTGGAATTTACCGCTACTATCTTTCACAGGCGGCAAAAATTGCCATGACCGGCAAGAATATTCTCTTGCTTAACAATTGTTCTAGAACAGTTAAACAATGGATGGTGATTGAGGTATGAAAAAAAAACGGATTTTGGCACTTATTGGAGTAGTTTTATTACTGTCACTTCCTAAGTTAGTTCTTGCAGTAACCACTCAATCCATATCATCCATCTTAGAAGCAGCCGAAAACTTTGCTTATAAAGGTACTCGAGATCTACCAGGATCGGTTAGGATTACTCCTAACAAAATGGACTCAAATATTGCGCTACCAAAATGTTCAAAATTAGAACCTTTTCTGCCCACTGGAAACCGATTATGGGGAAAAACATCCATTGGTGTTCGCTGTAATGACCAACAAGCATGGACAATTTATCTTCAGATTGATATAGAAGTCATAGCTGAAGCAGTTCATGCCGCAAAATCTATTCCCCGAGATCACACTTTAAATGAAAGCGATATCTTGCTCAAAGAGGTAAATCTAGTACGAATGTCAGAAGGAATACTTACCGATCCGGGAAAAGTAATCGGTAAAGTCGCTGTTACTAATATCAACGCTGGCCTGCCCATATCTAATCAATTAATACGCGCCCCTTATATCATCCAAAGAGGGCAAAAAGTTAAGCTTATTGTAGAAGGATCAGGTTTCAGTGTTAGTACTGAAGTCGAAGCGCTTTCTGCAGCAGCAGAGGGGCAAGTTTTACAAATCCGTAACCAATCAGGTCGAATTATGACAGGCGTAGCACGTCAAGATGGGGTCGTTGAGATAAAAAGAAAATAAAAAAGCCGATGTAATGTTACATCGGCTTTATCACACTCAGTAAACTAAACTTATTTAAGTGTTAGGATAAAATCTGCCAACACTTTAGCGTTTTCATCGCTAACGTTAGCATTAGGAGGCATAGGAATTGCTCCCCATACACCATTGCTTC
>CAZIDT010000193.1:0-3814 GCA_964537855.1 uncultured Nitrosomonas sp. | reverse complement strand
GATAAAAAAGAATCAGACTTGCAATTATTTCATATTTCCATTAGTTTCACAGCTTTAGCTAGGGGTCCACATCTGAAGAGTCAGAATGTTGGTGAGAAAGTCCCTTAATACCTGATGCGGGTAATGCCGCCGTAGGGAAGCTGAAGGAATCACTCCTTCTGCTCCTTGCGAATTGATAAGGAGCATACCATGAATACCACACTTTCAAAGTTAGAAACATTTACGCGTGACACAGCGCAAGTTGATCAAGCGGCTGTAAAGCCATTACCCAACTCTCGTAAAGTTTATGTATCCGGTTCCAATCCGGATATTCGAGTACCCATGCGAGAAATTACGCAAACAGATACGGTAACCCGTTCAGGCGCAGAAAAGAATCCATCGATTTATGTTTATGACACATCAGGTCCTTATACCGACCCTGAAATTGCAATCGATATCCGAAATGGACTTTTTCCGTTACGTGAACGGTGGATTGAAGCTCGAGGAGATACCGAGTTACTTTCCGGACTAACTTCAGCTTATAGTCAAGAACGATTAAATAATCCAAAACTATCAGAATTGCGCTTCAATTTGAAACGTTCTTCGCGCAAGGCGAAATCAGGAGCGAATGTCACGCAGATGCATTATGCTCGGCAAGGGATGATTACACCTGAAATGGAGTTTATTGCGATTAGAGAGAATCAGCATTGGGAAGCATTAAAAAATAATACCCAGCAAGATCTCATTCGCCAGCACCCGGGTCAGGATTATGGTGCAGCGATTCCTCGGTTGATAACCCCTGAGTTTGTTCGTGATGAAGTGGCGCGTGGCAGAGCGATTATTCCAGCGAATATCAACCACCCGGAATCAGAGCCTATGATTATTGGGCGTAATTTTCTGGTCAAAATCAATGCCAATATCGGTAATTCTGCGCTAGGCTCAAGCATTCAAGAAGAAGTTGAAAAAATGACCTGGGCGATTCGTTGGGGGGGTGATACCGTGATGGATCTATCGACGGGTAAAAATATTCATGAAACCCGTGAATGGATTATTCGAAATAGCCCAGTTCCCATCGGTACAGTTCCGATTTATCAAGCATTAGAAAAAGTCGATGGCAAAGCGGAAGAACTGACTTGGGAAATTTTTAGAGATACCTTGATTGAGCAGGCGGAGCAAGGTGTGGATTACTTCACGATCCATGCTGGTGTGCGCTTACCGTTTATTCCGATGACGGCTAAACGGATGACTGGTATCGTATCGCGTGGTGGTTCGATTATGGCCAAATGGTGCTTAGCCCATCACCAAGAAAGTTTCTTGTATACGCATTTTGAAGAAATTTGCGAGATCATGAAAGCCTACGATGTGAGTTTCTCACTGGGAGATGGTCTGCGCCCTGGCTCGATTTATGATGCCAACGATGAAGCTCAATTCGCTGAACTGAAGACGCTAGGTGAATTGACTCAAATCGCCTGGAAGCATGATGTGCAAGTAATGATTGAAGGTCCGGGCCATGTTCCGATGCATTTAATCAAAGAGAACATGGATTTACAACTTAAATATTGTCAAGAAGCTCCTTTTTATACGTTAGGTCCTCTCACAACCGACATTGCACCAGGCTATGATCACATTACTTCAGCCATTGGTGCTGCAATGATCGGTTGGTATGGCACCGCAATGCTGTGCTATGTAACCCCTAAAGAACATTTGGGATTGCCGGACAAAGAAGACGTCAAGGATGGAATCATCACATATAAAATTGCTGCTCATGCAGCAGATTTAGCGAAAGGGCACCCCGGTGCGCAAGTTCGTGATAATGCACTTTCCAAAGCACGCTTTGAGTTTCGTTGGACTGATCAGTTTAATTTGAGCTTGGACCCAGACAAGGCCAAGCAATTTCATGATGAAACCTTGCCACAGGAAGGAGCAAAGCTAGCTCATTTTTGTTCTATGTGCGGACCGAACTTTTGCTCAATGAAAATTACGCAAGATGTTCGAAATTACGCTGCTGAGCAGGGCATTAATAATGCGGATGATGCACTCAAACAAGGTATGGCGCAGAAATCCAAAGAATTCAAAGAAAAAGGGGCAGAAATTTATGGGAAACTTTGAGCGATTTTGCTGCTTAGTGGCATAAGATCATGGAATGGACCCTATTAATCAAGGCGCTGATTCTTGGCCTCGTCGAAGGCCTAACAGAGTTCTTGCCCATTTCTTCAACGGGTCATTTGATCTTGATTGGGGATCTATTGGACTTTAATGATGAGAAGGCTAAGGTTTTTACCGTAGCGATTCAGCTTGGGGCTATTCTTGCCGTGTGCTGGGAATATCGGGAGAGGCTAAAAGCTGCGGTAGCTGGACTCGGCTCAGCTTCATCTCATCGTTTCTTTGTGAATCTCTTTATTGCGTTCTTACCAGCCGCGATCCTTGGGTTTTTCTTTATTAAAATCATTAAATTTTATCTCTTTCATCCTTTGCCTGTTGCGCTCGCATTGATTATCGGCGGAATACTCATATTGTGGGCTGAGCGCAGAAACCATGTGGTTGAAGTGGATCAAGTCGAATCGATGGATTGGAAACATGCACTCAAAATTGGCTGTGCACAGTGTTTAGCATTAATTCCCGGCACCTCGCGATCAGGTGCAACGATCATTGGTGGTTTATTATTTGGTTTGTCGCGCAAAGCCGCTGCCGAATTTTCTTTTTTCCTGGCTATTCCAGTTATGTTTGCGGCAACCTTTTATGATGTCTATAAAAACCGTGAATTACTGATAATCGATGATCTATCGCTGTTTGCCGTTGGTTTTATCGCTGCATTTTTTAGCGCATGGCTCGCGATTCGGGGGTTAATGCGCTATATCAGTAACCACGATTTCACCATTTTTGCTTGGTATCGTATCGTATTTGGCTTGGTGATTTTAGGAACCGCTTATTCGGGATTGATTACCTGGTCTACTTACTAGTCTTATCGCCTAATAGAAAAATAAAGAACTTAGCTCTGTACCCAAGGTAATCCTGCTGCTTTCCAACCACCTGAGGTTCCGCGATGACCGGTTTCATCCTTGTCCCCTTCAAACCCCTCTAGCACATTGTAGCAATTCGGGAAATCAGATTGGGCTACGATCGTAGCTGCATGATCGGATCTTCCACCGCTTCGGCACAGAAAAAGAATGAGATCATCTTGATCGACACGTTCTGCAACTTGATCGATAAAATTGGGATTGGGTTGCATACCAGGGTAGGTTCTTAACTCAATTTCCACCGCACCCGGGACTCTGCCCACCCAATCCAGTTCAGCTTTACAGCGAACATCGATAAGCTTGGCGTTAGGGTGCGCTTGTAAGATCGCCAAGGCTTCTGCAGGGGTTAACGCGCCTTTATAAGGCAAATCCATTTCTTCAGCACGTTGGTGAGCTCTTTCTAATATTGCTGTCGTATCTTCCATTTTTCTATCAAGTTAAGGTCTATCAGTAAAGTAAGCTAATAAGTTTAATTCAATGTTAACGTAGTTAACAAATAATAATACTGACCAAGGAAACAGAGAGTATTCAAATAATGGGTCCATTGCTTTCGATTCTAGTATTTGACTAAATATCCCTTTGGCTGTCGGGAAGGGAGAATCGTAAGATCAGCAAAATTTCTGATCTGAAACTGACAGAATGACTTACAATTCAATAGTATTATCAAGAGAACGAAATTAATAAACTGGAGTTAATAAATGAAAAAAATAAAGATTGCTTTAGCCCTATCAGTATTATTCATTCTGACTGGTTGCGGTGGGAGCGAACACTATTCACCGCCAGCCGATGCAACTGGTGAACAAATTTTCAGTACGGCC
>CAZIDT010000192.1:0-3829 GCA_964537855.1 uncultured Nitrosomonas sp. | reverse complement strand
CCCCGAGAGCTTGTTGACCAAAAGTAGTTAATGATTCATTATAATTAAAATTCCAAGTAGTCATTCGCGTACGATGATTAAGATTTGCTAAATATGTATCACCGAAAAACCTTTGGCCAGCAGAAAAATCAATATCTGTTCTTTCTGTAGGAGTCCAGGTAAACCCTACTGTCCAAGTCGGGCTAGATGATTTTCCACGAATTGAAATAAAACTGTTTCTCTCGTATCCACCTGTTGCGACTAATCCAAACTGATGGGTTATCATATATCTAAGTAATGCCGTCGATCTCTCAAGTGCGATTGGATTTAGTCGATCACGCTTTACTTCGGTGTGCATATAATTTAGACCCCACTGCAAAGTTCTAAAAGCTGTTCCACTATTTAATGAAAATAACCCAGAATCAGTAGATATATCACGAGCGTTAGCACCACTTATGTCGACTTCACCATGAGTATATCTTAGTTCACCTGAAGCTAGATCCCCAAATCGATGCCTATAATAAGGACTTATACTGAGTGTTCTGATATCCCTTCTATTAATGGAATTGCTGTTATCGAACCCCTGAGGGCCAAGCAATGATGCATTTTGCTGCATTATTGTGGCACGGCCATCAATAAAAAACCGATTCTCAATTAACTCCGTAGTAGCATTAGCATTAAGTTGATGCCTCATCCTTGAAAATTCACTGTGATTAGCGAAAATAATATTATTCATCATATAATTGACATTCGTGGAAAAACGGCGTCCACGGCCTGTCACATTGATACCAGGATTGATTTGCGTAATAAAATCATCATTATTCCTGCCAACATTACTTCCCAATCTGAAATTATCAGTATATCGTTCACTAACATTTAAAGAAGGCATAACTCGCCACTCTCCTGCCAATACACAAGTAGCTAAAAAGCCCATCAGCAGGATACTAATGTAAATTAAGTGATTGCAATAATAATTGCGAATGTTTTTAGAGCACCGCTTCATGAGGAGTAATAGTAACCATAGTAACCTGAGGCTGCTGAGGTTCTGGCTTTGTTATATATTAAATTGATAACATCGCAGGATTCAATCTGCCGCAATGCTTCCTTGACTGTTTGCTGAGTAGTTCTTTCTGCCTCGACTACCAACACAATTTGCCCCATTTGACTCGCCAAAACACGCGCTTCACTTGTAAGAAGAAGTGGGGGAGAATCAAAAATTACAATTCGGTCGCTATACCGTTGTGCTAGCTCCGTTAAAATATCTGCCATACTCTGACTCGCTAACAATTCTGTTGCATGGGGATGACGAGTCCCTGCTGCAATCAGGGTCAGCTTATCTACACTTGTTTTCGTTAGAATATCCGATACGTTTAGTTTCTGATCTAGAATAATATCTAGTAATCCTTTACGATCTGGATTAAAGTCCAGCATTCTCGGAATTGAAGGACGCGCAACATCAGCATCAACCAATAAAACCCTATTATCCATTTCCATTGCGATACTCATCGCTAAATTTGTAGAACAGAAACTTTTACCCTCGCCTGCCAACGAACTGGTAATCATTATAAGATTTCCATTCTTTATTCCAGAATTTTTGCTAAACGCGTTTGTTAAAAGTGGCCGCTTAATAATTCGAAACTGTTCGGCAATTTGAGTTTTTCCATGCTGGGGTGTCACAATACCCAATTTATGCAATCTATCTAGATCTATATTTATGTGAGGCAGTGATGGATGATTGTCAATATTTGCTTTCTTACCTGCGGTTTCTCTTTCAACAATAGAAGTTAATTTATCAACATATTTCTCATTTTTCTTAATAGCATCAGCAGCCTCTTCCTTTTCAGTGGACTTTATTTGTGGTGAAGTAGCTATTGTACTCTTAAATTTTTCTGTAATTCTTTCAATGTTTGAAGCGTCTTTCTGAATTTTTCCATTAGACTCTCGGCTTATATTCGTATGAATATTCTTAATGGCTTGTTTTTGATCTACATCAACACCACTCTTTAGCTTGTTGGCAGCCCTTTCTATAATACTCATATCGATTCCTCATTAAAAACTTAGCATTTCACTAAAAACACCTAAATCTGCAAACAATGCTTAAAAGAGTTTTATTAAAGTTGTAACTGGAAGCTTTGTGTAGATCATTAACGTAGTATATAAAGCCATCAACACTAATAAAGATAAACCAAATACATAAAGTCGATTTCTTCGCTTAGATTTTTCTTGATCTGTCCAAACCATTGGAATAGTGCCAAGAATTGCAAGACCAGTCACTTGTCTCAAATCAGTCTGACTATGAAAGGTTGGACGAATCTGGCTAATTATAAATGCAACACCGATACCCGCTAGAAGTGCCCCAATAAAAACAAACGAATACAATTTTCTTCGATCGGGCCCTGATGGAACTTCAGGAACAACGGGCGGATCTATAATTCTAAATGACATTAGACCCGTAGTAGAAGTCAGCTCACCTGATATTTCAGCGGATGCTCTACGCTCAAGTAGTTTCTCATAATTAGCTTTATTAACACTATAATCTCGACTTAATTGAGTAAGCTCAGCTTCCACTGTAGGTATCATGGAACTCATCGATTTAAGTCGCTCATAACGATTCGTATATTCAGATACACGTGCCTGCATTGAAGCAACAACTGCCTCAGCTTCTGTCAACGCAATATTCAACTGCTGTAACATAGGACTAAAATTCCTACCTTGATCTATAGCAGTTGGATCTATCAGTGCCGCTTCTTCTTTTTTACGTTCTTCGAGTTGCGCAATTAAACGTTTAGTTGCCACGATGTCAGGATGCAAATCTGTAAAATTCAGTCTCAGATTATCTAAATTCAAATTCAACGCCTGAATCCGCGCATCAATCTCAGGGTTAATTACCCTTTCTAAAACGTTTTCATGAGTTTCAAGTAGCAAAACTGTTTCATCACCACTTACTTGTCTCCTTACAGCATCTCTGGCTCGTTCAGCCTCTTTCAATGCCACCTTTGCTTTCTCAAGCTCTTCTAGAGCATTTGTTAATTGGGCATAATAATCCCCACTCTGACCAGGCATCAAACCAATATTTTTTTGCCTAAAAGCAGTTAACGCAGTTTCAGAAGCAATGAGCTTTTCCTCATAACTCGCTATTTGCTGATCAAGAAAGCGGAGTGCTGAAGTTGAGTCTTGCTTCTTATTTTCCAACCCCCCCTCAACAAAGATTGTTAATAAAGATTGAACTATATCTTTGGCCAATTTGGGATCTTTATGACTATATGAAATAGTAAAAAGATTTTCTCTGCCTGCTGCACCCAATTTAATATCTTTCATTAATGAAGTAACAAGCTTGTCATAAGCAATATCATCAGTAACTTTTACATCCAAATCAACCATTCTAATCACCCGCTCAACATTAGGGCGGCTAATCAAAGTCCGGCTCATAATTGCTACTTGCTGCTCTGGATTAGGCGAAACAGTCATACCCGCCATCAGCGGCCTAAGAATATTCTGGGTATCAACATGAATTCGTGCGGAAGCTTCATAGTCGTCAGGCAGTTGATGAACAACCGTCCAACCAATCATTGATACAAGCCAAGCAATTGCGATCGAAACCCAACGATACTTCCAGGTTCCTTTAATATAAACAAGCACTTGAGCAATTAACTCATCCATCTCGTATCAATCTCCATTTCGATAAAAGCCTTAATAGATATTGCTATGACTAGAAATAGCTTTCAGGAATAACCAGAACATCTCCTTGATACACAGGAACATTCGCTGAAATATCACCATCTCTAATCAAGTCATTTAATCTAACTCTGAATTGTTGCTGCTTGCCATCTATGGTTCGAATAATCCTTGC
>CAZIDT010000191.1:0-3859 GCA_964537855.1 uncultured Nitrosomonas sp. | reverse complement strand
CACTCATACACGCCCCAAGTTCGACCAAGAATCAGGAATGAGGGATGAGCGCGTGGCCCAGAGATGCACCAGACGAAGAAGGAAAAACTATGGTACGTTGGCATAAAGGTGCATGTTCGAGCAGGCGTGGATTCAGGGGCGGTGCACACGGTTGAAATCACTGCTGCCAATGAAGCGGACATTAATGTTCTACCCAAGTTACTGCGTGCAGAAGACAAGGTTGTTTTTGGCAATGCGGGCTACGCCAGCGATGAATACAAACGGGGATCGCGACGGTTAGGAATACTATGGTGTGGCAAGATAAATACAAGTTCGGGCAAAGTCTCTCGGCGAGCCAGAAGAAGTGAAACCGGAAATGTTTCTCAATTCGGGCACAAGTGGAGCATGTGTTCCGGGTGATCAAGCGGCAATTTGGATTCCCCAGACTCGCTACCACTGATTGATGAAGAATGCTACTCAAGCGAGCATGTTAATAGGCTTGGCCAATCTGTACCTGCTGCGCAGGCAGTTGGTAACTATCTGAGGGGGAAGTCCGTTCAAAATACCCCGTTGATCGACGATATAGCAGAAACGAGGAGAATTCAGCGGCAAAATGCCACTAAAAAATGAATTACCGAGAATCTGTATTCAAAAAAACGGCAGCAGTACCAAAAAATGTGAAAACCGCTAATTGTTTAGCGTTTCCATAAATCACTGAAACTGAATTCTATCTTGCGTTCCATATTTAATACTAAAGCAATAGCATTAACTAAATTATTCCTTAAGTATAATCTTATTGTGAAAGTCGATTCATTTGTGCGTTTGTGTTAAACGGAGAGCCAATCTTATCATCTTTTATGCACAATTTTAATCTCAAACTACGAGGAGAAATCTTTGGCTATAATTAAAGGGTGGGCTGCGTTAGGGCCTCGGCAGCAGTTGCAACCTTACACATATG
This sequence comes from uncultured Nitrosomonas sp., assembly GCA_964537855.1. Taxonomy (GTDB): domain Bacteria; phylum Pseudomonadota; class Gammaproteobacteria; order Burkholderiales; family Nitrosomonadaceae; genus Nitrosomonas. The sequence goes on along the minus strand of CAZIDT010000191.1, from coordinate 2,922 downwards.
ATTCAGGCCCTTTAAATGCGGAAGAGGTGGAAGTCGCCGTGGAATACTGCGGACTTTGCCACTCTGACTTATCGATGCTTAACAATGACTGGGGGTTGAGCCAGTATCCGATTATTCCAGGACATGAAGTTGTCGGGCGTATTGTTGCGGTTGGAGAGCAAGTAAAAGGGCTAAAAGTTGGTCAATCAGTTGGTATTGGCTGGAATGCGCTTAGTTGTATGTGCTGTCGGGAGTGCTTAACAGGTCAACACCATCTTTGCCGAGAAACGCAGCCAACGATTGTTGGCCATCATGGCGGTTTTGCCGAGCGAGTTCGAGCGCATTGGGTTTGGGCAATTCCATTGCCGGATACGCTAGATAAGGCTGTAACAGGGCCTCTCCTTTGTGGTGGTATAACGGTATTTGCTCCTTTGCAGGTTTATGATGTGAAACCGACTGATCGGGTCGGCATTGTAGGAATTGGTGGACTAGGCCATCTGGCATTACAGTTTGCGCATGCTTGGGGCTGCGAAGTGATTGCATTTACTTCAAACGCTACAAAGGCTGGAGAAGTACATAAATTTGGGGCAAGTCATAGCGTATCTAGTCGTGATAGTAACGAAATCAGTAAGCTAGCCAACACATTGGATTTTTTATTGATTACCGCGAATATTCCTTTAGATTGGTCATTATTGCTTAAAACACTTAAGCCGAACGGGCGAATGCATATTGTAGGGGCAGTGCTTGAGCCTATGCCTATTCAAGCATTTGATTTGATCATGGGGCAAAAAAGTATCTCGGGTTCGCCCACAGGCGGGCCGGTGATGACAGCGACAATGTTGGATTTTGCAGCCCGGCATCGCATTACACCCCAGGTAGAGCATTTTTCGCTGAATCAAGTTAATGAGGCGATAGCACATCTTGCTGCTGGGAAAGCAAAGTATCGGATTGTGCTGGATCACGAAAATTAGTTTCGAATAAACCGCTGAATCAGCTATAAATCTTAGTCTGAGGATGGAGCAACTTTTTTCCGCTTGGCGCGTGGGTGAGCGAGGTCGTAAATCTTTGCCAGATGTTGAAAATCAAGGTGCGTATAGACTTGAGTCGTGCTTATGCTGGCATGCCCAAGCATTTCCTGGACAGCACGTAAATCACCACTCGACTGTAACACATGTGATGCAAAAGAATGGCGTAGCGAATGAGGATGCACGTTGCTTTGCAATTGCTGCTGACCAGAGTGCATTTTAAGGCGTTGCTGGACGGTCCTCGGGTGGATTTGGTTACCGCGACTCGAAACAAATAACGCATCGCTATTGAGTTTTGTTAACGTCCCACGTTGCTTTAACCAGATTCTCAATGCATCTAGGGCATAATGACCTACCGGTATGATGCGGGTTTTCTCTCCCTTGCCAATAACGCGAACATGACCTTCAGTAAAATCGATATCATTTGGCTTGAGCTGAACCAACTCTTGTAAACGTAAACCTGATGAATAGAACAGTTCAAACATGGCCCGATCGCGGACGCTGAGTTTATCAGTATTCTCAAAGTTCATTAATTTAGCAGCTTCATCCGGTGATAAAGTATGTGGAAGATGTTTTGGGGATTTGGGTACCTTGATCCCTTGGGACGGGTTATTTTGATAGCGGTGGAATCGAATCAAGTACTGATAAAAAGTTCTCCAGGCTGACAGTGTTCTAGCAAGACTTCTTCCGGAAAGCCCTGAACCATGTAATTGGGCGATGAAATGGCGAATATCATGAGTTGTTAATTCATGAAGTGGCGTATCAGACGAAAGTTGGTTAAGTAACATCAAATCGCGTTCATAGCTTTTGCAGGTTAATCTCGCTAATCGACGTACTTGGCGCAAATGAGTAAGGTATGCGCCAATAGTTGCTGCTTTTTCTTCAAATTGACGGTGATTCATCGACCATCTGTTCAAGATCAATGCGCTCAAGTCGCGCAAGGGCGCTACTGACTAATTCTCCAAGCCGTTCCAGGTAAAGTGTTCCCATCTCCGGGAAGAAGCGTTCGGCATCGGGGCTTCCCATTACCAACAAACCAATGGTCCTTTTTCGACGCAACGGGATAATGGAAAAAGATTGCAGATATTTTGCATCTTGACCAAACCAAGGTTTGATATCGTCGCTGATTTGGGGGCCGCAATAAGGTTTACGCATGCTCTCCACGGAAATTTTGACTGCCTTGCTCACGGAACTGAATTCGGGACGCTTTTGATTGCTTTTAATATCATTTAGGTACCACAAGCGCATGACGACATGGGGAATCGAAAAATCTTCACAGAGATTGTAATTTAGACCATGCAGCAATTCTTCCACGCTATTAAACTCAAGCAGTGATACGGCCAATCGGTGCATTTTTTCGCCAATCGTATCGTTGTTTTCCCCAATATTGATTAATTCATGCAGCTTCTCTTGCAATAATTTGTTTTTCTCCCGCAATGTGCTTATCTGGCGTTCACTGATTGAAATAGCACGACCATCGTAAGGTTGCGGGATTTTAATTTCAGAGAGCATGTCAGCGTAGCTTTCAAAGAATTGGGGGTTTTCCTGTAAATATTGTGCAACATCTTCTGGCTTCATAGATCATTCCTTACACGATTCGATAACAATAGCATATGATATTAGCGCATAAAATGTTAGGCTGGGTAAGTGTTTTGGATTATTATTAGTGTCGATATATACGCTGAAAACAGTGGTAAAGGTAGCATATATCGATCAGATAATTCGAATTTATTGCTGATAGAATGCTGCGCACTCGGTTCTCACCAAAGTAGGTTGTGGAGCACTGGGCAGCAATGGATGCGTGATCGCTATCACAGTAACTTTTGGATCGATCATTTAAAATAAATTAAACATTTTGTACTGAACGAAAGACCTTGCTCAAAGATTAGGATTGAAGTATTAATTGGCTTTGGGTGAT
>CAZIDT010000190.1:0-3887 GCA_964537855.1 uncultured Nitrosomonas sp. | reverse complement strand
ACTTCGTCCTGTATATCCACGCGCCAACCGAATAACACTCATCCCCGCTTCTGTTCCTGAACTGACCAAACGTACTTGTTCTAACGACGGTAACAACTTGCAAAGCAGCTCAGCCAGATCCAACTCCGCTTTTGTCGGAGCGCCAAAAGACAACCCATTGACCGCAGTCTCTTGAACTGCTTTCACAACCTGTGAGTGTGCATGTCCTAATATTAAAGGTCCCCAGGAACCAACATAATCAATATAACATTTACCCTCAACATCCCAGAAATAAGCGCCTTGTCCCCTTTGAAAAAAGATGGGTGTCCCACCTACCGATTTAAACGCGCGCACTGGTGAATTAACACCCCCAGGAATATATTGCTGGGAGAGATCATATAACTGTTGATTACTTATATTCATTTGGTTTCTCAGTTAATGTAAATAATAAATTATGGATTTGTTTAGAATAAACTAACCATTTTCTTTACGGTAGATGGAATATGTGCAGCATTAAACAAACCATCACTCACAGCAATAGCATCGCAGCCATAAAAAATGAGCGGGGCCGCATTCGTTATTTTAATACCCCCAATTGCCACAATAGGAATTTGTAACACCTTCTTCGCTTGGATCAGTAAATCGGGATTTGCTTGGACGGTATCCATTTTTGTTTTTGAGGCATAAAATGCGCCAAAAGCGACATAATCAGCGCCTTCTTTCTCAGCTATTAAAGCCAAATTAATTTGATTATAACAAGAAGCCCCTATCATCTTATCCCTACCCAGATAAGTTCTCGCTTTCTGAATAGAAACATCAACCTTTCCAACATGAAGACCATCAGCATTGACAGCAAGTGCGATATCCAAATGATCATTAACGATTAATTTGGCTCCATAGCGCTGACACAATTCTCTGATTGCAAATGCTTGACTCAGACGTTGCGCATAAAGAATAGCCTTATTTCGATATTGAATGTACTTAACACCAGATGATAGTACTTGGTCTACTTTCTCAACCAAATCACCGGTATTTTCAATATCTGGGGTAATTGCATACACCCCTTTGATTGCTGACTGCTGGGTTATTGGTACTTTATTTTTGATCTGATTCGCCGTCATTAGAAGCCCAAAAGAACCGATCAGGCAGATATTGTCCCATGCCCGGACGAAATCCTGATTTTAGCGTATTCCAAGTATAATCCTGCGCTTCATAGACACCTTCTGATACTGACATTCCATGCGCCAATGCAGCTGATATCGCTGAAGATAAGGTGCAACCTGATCCATGAAATGTTCCAGATAATCTTTGCCACTCATCAACACGAACAACCCCATTTTTGTCATAAAGCGTATTAATTACTTTAGTAGTATTTTCGTGTGTACCTGTAATCAAGACATATTGACAACCCAAGCGTAAAAAAGATTTCGCACTTTCGCTCAAATCAAATATATCAGTATCCTCTTCATTTTCCTGCATTAACCTTCTTGCTTCCAAACTATTGGGAGTAATGATTGTCGTCTGTGGAAAAAGTAAATCGCGCATTGCTTGAAGAATCTCGTCATTAGCGAACGAATCTCCACGACCAGATGCAAGCACCGGATCAAGCACAAGGGGGATATTAGGATAGTCTGCAACCACTTCAGCAATAGCCACGATTGCCTCGACACTCCCTAGGACACCGATTTTAAACGCATGAACCGGCATATCCTCAAGCACAATGCGGGCTTGATCGGCTACCCACTCCGATTCAAGTGGAAAGAAACTTTCCACGCCAACTGTATCCTGAACCGTAATCGCAGTAACTACAGAAAGGGGATGACAACCCATACTTGCTAATGTAAGAATATCGGCTTGGATGCCGGCACCACCACTCGGGTCACTCGCAGCAAAGGATAGTACAATAGGTGGTGGTTGTAACATGCAATAATCCCGTAAAATAATATTTTAACTTAAAAGGATATATCAATCTATTATGTCAACCGATCAAAATCCAGTTTATCACCGTTACATGTGCTTGATATGCGGGTATATTTACGATGAAGCCGAAGGCTCGCCACAAGAGGGCATCCCCCCTGGCACTCGCTGGGAAGATGTTCCCATTAATTGGACATGTCCTGAATGCGGTGCACGTAAAGACGATTTTGAAATGGTTAAGCTGTAATGCGTATTCTCCATACCATGCTTCGCGTCGGAAATCTTGACAAATCACTCCAGTTTTATACTCAAGTACTTGGAATGAAACTACTTCGCCAGAAAGATTACCCAGAAGGAAAATTCACCCTAGCTTTTGTTGGTTATCAGAACGAATCTGATGGTACCGTCCTTGAACTTACTCATAACTGGGAAACGGAAAAATACGAGATTGGTACTGGCTATGGTCACATTGCGATAGAAGTGCTTGATGCATATCAAGCATGTGACGCCGTTAGAAAATTAGGAGGTAAAGTAACTCGTGAAGCAGGTCCCATGAAACATGGGGCTACCATTATCGCTTTTGTTGAAGATCCCGATGGTTATAAGATTGAGTTCATTCAAAAGAAAAATGAGCAAACATGAATTTACTCAATCACTAATCCGAATAAACTGCCTATAGCCCTCTCTAACTATTAATTGCTTTGTAAATCTAGTAACAATGTAATAGGAACACGGTCGGTTTCTTTTCAAAATCAGGTAAATTAACTTGCCAGTCTTTTATTGTTCTTGTTTTGATTACTTCATTTGGTAACGTAAGATTACTAGCGATGCATAAGCGTGTTTTTCCTTGGCAATGGGTGATCAGCAATTCAAATAATTTTTTATTCCGATAAGGTGTTTCGATAAAGATTTGAGTTTGATTATATTTTAATGATGCTGATTCGATTTTGGCTATCTTCTCAATGCAAGATACTTTATCGATCGGTAGATATCCATGGAAAGAAAAGTATTGTCCGTTTAGCCCAGAAGCCATTAGCGCCAACAATATAGAAGATGGTCCCACTAGAGGAACAACTTGTATTTGCTTTTCATGCGCTATCCGAACTAAATTTGCCCCCGGATCAGCGATAGCTGGACATCCAGCCTCAGATAGCAAACCCAAATCATCTCCAGCATAAATCGGTTCAAGCAATGTTTCTAATTCATTTGCTGGGGTATGTTTATCCAACGTTTGAAACACGATATCTTGAATGGGTCGTTGCAAGCTAATTTGTGTTAGAAAACGCCTCGCGGTTTTGGGATGTTCTACGACAAAGAATGCTAAATTTGCAATGCACTGCCTCACATGGCTTGGAATAACCCAATCGAGCTCCCCTTCACCCAAAGGAGAAGGGATGAGAAACAACCTACCATATTGCATAGAATGATAAAAATATAACGATACTACTCAATAATGCAGTGGTTAGGATTTAGACACGAATTAGTGCAGAACTCTTGGAACACTTAAAATAAATTCAGGTATTTCGACCGAAAAATGAACGCCATCCTCAGCAACCATCTGATAACTTCCTTTCATTGAACCGGCAAATGAAGAAATTGCTGTGCCACTCGTATACTCAAAACTATCGCCTGGCTTTAGTAAGGGTTGTTCACCTACAACACCTAACCCCCTCACTTCATGCACATTTCCATCCCCACTCGTAATAATCCAGTGTCGACTTATCAGTTGCGATGCAATTGAACCAGTATTGGAAATAGTGATTGTATAAGCAAATACATGCCGACCCGCCTCTTCGTCTGATTGCTCAGATAGATAAGCAGTTCTAACTGCTATATCGATATCATACTTTTTTTCATTATCCATATTTACAGCACTATCACAGAAATTATTTTTTATTCTCCTTAAGCCACTTTATTTTGTTGCTGTGTATGTTTCTTTATTGTATTCAACAAGCCTTCCTTGGTAAAAGGTTTAGTCAAATATTCATCTG
>CAZIDT010000189.1:0-3923 GCA_964537855.1 uncultured Nitrosomonas sp. | reverse complement strand
CTCCTCCAAGCAAGGCGGACACCAAGTAGCCCAAAAATTTACGAGTACCCACTTACCCTTGTAGTCGCTTAATTGGTGGATTTTACCAGTGCTATCCTGTAATCGAAACGCAAAGTTTTCTGCATACAAAGGATTAGTAACGAAACCAAGAACGATGAAAAGGTAAGTGGTAAGTAAATGCTTCATTTCTTAAACTTGGGGATGGGCTCTTTCAAGTTTACTATAGAGCTTATTGATTGCACTAAGATAAGCCTTAGCGGAAGCTACAACGATATCAGTATCTGCGCCATGTCCATTGACGATTCTTCCTGATTTTTGCAGCCGAACGGTGACTTCACCTTGAGCGTCTGTACCACTCGTTATGTTATTAACCGAGAATAACTGTAGCTCCGCACCACTTTTTAAGATTTTTTCTATGGCACGAAAAGTCGCATCAACTGGCCCACTTCCTTCTGACTCTGTATGCAACTCGTCGCTACCATTAGCCATGACTAAACGAGCAAAGGGCAACTCTCCTGTTTCACTGTGAGCCATCAATGATAATAGGCGATAACGTTCTTCTGGAATTTGAGCTTCATCTGACATTAGTGCATGGAGATCTTCATCAAAGATTTCATGCTTTTTATCAGCGAGCTCTTTAAAGCGCATGAACATAGTGTTTAATTTTTCTTCCGATTCAAGTTCAATACCTAATTCATTTAATCGAGTGCGAAATGCGTTACGCCCAGAATGTTTACCAAGTAACAGTTTATTTGCATTCCAACCCACATCTTCAGCCTTCATAATTTCGTAGGTTTCGCGATGCTTCAGTACACCGTCTTGGTGTATTCCTGATTCATGGGCAAATGCGTTGGCGCCAACAATAGCTTTGTTGGGTTGTACGGGGAAACCAGTGATGCCTGATACTAGCTTGCTTGCTTGAACGATATGCGTGGTATCAATTCGGGTATCACATGAAAAATAATCTTGACGTGTTCTGACAGCCATAACAACTTCTTCAAGCGCAGCATTTCCAGCACGTTCACCGAGTCCATTGATAGTGCACTCAACTTGTCTTGCACCGTTGGATACAGCTGCCAAAGAATTAGCTACTGCAAGCCCTAAATCGTTGTGGCAGTGAACCGAGAAGATTACTTTGTCAGAGTTTGGAATGCGTTCACGTAATGTTCGAATTAACCGACCAAACTGCTCAGGCATGGTATAGCCAACAGTATCAGGAATATTTAACGTTTTTGCACCAGCGTTGATGACTGCTTCCAAGACTCTACAAAGAAAATCAATTTCTGATCTACCGGCATCCTCTGGAGAAAATTCAATATTATCTGTATAAGCGCTTGCCCATTTTATCGCCTTGACCGCTTGCTCTATGACTTGTTCCGGGGACATGCGCAGCTTATTCTTCATATGGATCGGTGAAGTTGCTATGAAGGTATGAATACGAGCTGCGTTAGCTCCACTTAGTGCTTCACCAGCACGCTGAATATCGGATTCAATCGCACGCGCCAATCCGCAGACAATACTGTCTTTTACATTGCTTGCAACCGCTTTAACTGCTTCAAAATCTCCATTGGAGGCAGCAGGAAAACCTGCTTCAATAACATCAACCCCCATTTTCTCCAGCTGGCGTGCGATACGAATTTTTTCTTCTTTTGTCATGGACGCGCCAGGACTTTGTTCTCCATCGCGCAAAGTCGTGTCAAAAATTATTAAACGATCTTGCATTATTTTTCTCCTACAGGACTTCGATCAAATAAAAAAACGAGAATCGTTTTTTTGGGAAAATCAAGAAAAGATATATAAGTGTTAGGATTATTTGCGCTCGAAGCGCAGTAGGCAGTCCCAGGCTATTCTTGAGACAGAAATAGGAGAGAGCAAAAAGTTTCTGAAATGTTTGCTATTTAAGTTTTCCATGGTGCTGAAATATAAAATGTTTTTTATATTCCTGCAACAATAAAAAAGACTACACTGTATCCTGTTCTTGCGTTTCACTTTTTTTCTTGTTTCTGCTAAAAATCCATAATTTCATAAAATAACCGGATAAAGCATAAAGTGAGAACAACCCAAATAATACAACTGGGGGATGACTTGGAATTAAAACAAAAAAGAACATGAGCAAGAGTAAGATGGTGAAGAAAGGCATTCTTTTTCTCAGATTGATTTCCTTTCCACTATAAAAGGGTAAATTACTGACCATCGTTAATCCAGCAAATAAGGTGATAGACCACGCAATCCATTTAATATCTACACCTTGTACCTGAAAATCTGATGCAACCCAAATTAATCCAGCAACTAAGGCGGCCGCAGCCGGGCTAGGTAGTCCTTGGAAGAAGCGTTTATCGATCACCTCAGCATTAGTATTGAAACGTGCAAGTCTTAATGCAGCGCAGGCGCAATAGATAAAAGCAGCGATCCATCCAAGTTTATCCATATCACGGAGTGCCCACTCATAGATAACAAGAGCCGGGGCAACCCCGAACGAAACCATATCCGAGAGACTATCATACTCAGCACCAAATTCGCTTTGTGTGTGCGTTAATCGTGCTACACGACCATCCAAACCATCGAGTACCATCGCAATAAAAATAGCAACTGCAGAGTATTCATAATTACCATTCATCGCCTGCACAATTGCATAAAATCCAGCAAATAGGGCGGCTGTAGTGAATAAATTTGGTAATAGGTATATTCCTCGCCTTTTTAGCCTTGACCTAATTCCAAATCGAGTAAGGTTGGGTTCAGACATTATTCACAGCATTGAGATAAGTGTTGATAAAAATATCAACAAATTCTTAAAGTATCCACTAGAAAAGTTACAGCAAATCGTTATCATTTATGCCGATTTAAACTCGGCAAGTATGGTCGTGGTTGCATATACTTTATCACCTATATTGACACAAGCTTTGATATTTGTTGGTAAATAAACATCAACTCGAGAGCCAAAGCGAATAAATCCAAAACGCTGCCCAGCTGATAACTCGTCTCCTGGGTTGACATGGCAGATGATACGCTTCGCAACCAATCCCGCAATCTGCACGCAAGTGACATCAATACCTTGTTTCGTTTTTATCCAGAGCGCATTTCGCTCATTTTCGAGCGAGGCTTTAGGAAGGCTTGCATTGAGAAAACTTCCGGAAAAGTACCATTTTTCACAAATTTTACCAGCCACAGGGCTGCGATTTGAATGTACATTAAATACATTCATGAATACGCTAATTTTAATTGCTTCGCGCTTTAAATAAGGATCCTCAGTTTGTTCTACTGCAACAATTCTTCCATCCGCAGGAGATAATATCGCATTTTCCTGAGAAGGGATGATTCTCGCTGGATCACGAAAAAACTGAATAACAAATAAAGCAATTAGCCAGAATGGTATGGACCATTGCCAATCAACTAATACAAAAACAATGATCGCAACGAGTAACGTAATAGCAATATGCGGCCAGCCTTCACGAGCAAGAATCGGATGAGGGTAATTTGGTGTCATAGCAAGTTCATCATACTAAAAATAATAAACCCGATATTGTGAAGAATACCGGGTTAGCGAGAATGTAAAAAAACAACTGAGGGAAGTAAATCGAGCAGTGTAAATTAAACTACCGATAATTAGTTCTTTACTTGATCTACTAATTTATTCTTTTTGATCCATGGCATCATGTCACGGAGTCTTGTCCCAACGACTTCGATCGGATGTTCGGAAGCGATCCGACGACTCGATTTTAACATGGGGGCACCCGCTCGATTTTCTAGAATAAATTCGCGAGCATATTCACCGGTTTGAATTTCACGTAAAATCTTGCGCATTTCAGCTCGGGTTTTATCGTCGATAATTCGAGGACCTCTTGAAATATCCCCATATTCAGCATTGTTAGAAATCGAATAACGCATGTTGGCGATACCGCCTTCGTAAATTAAATCTACAATGA
>CAZIDT010000188.1:0-3930 GCA_964537855.1 uncultured Nitrosomonas sp. | reverse complement strand
TAATGAAAACACGATTTGTTGATTCCATATTTATCCTCCCTGACTTATTATTTTTCAAAGGCATGCGCTGCAATACCTTTACTTGCTCTCTTGAGTAGCCAAATCAATATAACATTCACATTATTAGGCGTCAACGCTTTCGCTTGAAGCATATCGGGCAGAAATTCACTGCTTGGTAAGGGGTAGAAAATGTTCAATTTTTTGCAGAAAATCTATGAATATTTAACTCGTACCCGATAAGTAAGCGTCGCTTCCCCCTCGGCTGAAACAGGAATTTTCCATTCAACAACGTTGGCAGATAATTTTTTATGCTCTAAAGACTCTGAAATGAGTAACCATTCACCAGGAATTGGCTCCTGAACTTGCACAACAACTGATTCTTTTTTAGCATTTCTAATCGTAATTTGATACGCCGTTTCAAAAATATTCGTTTGATGCATTGAACCCGCAATCTGTTGGAAATCAGTTTGTACCTTGTCAGCAGTTATATCGAATGCATTTCCCAATTTAAGTCGAATTTGCTCATTCTTTGGGGTATGGTCGATTTGATCTTCACCAATAAACTGACTATGGCCTTGCGTATCTTTCTTATAAACACGAACGATTCCCTTGGGCAAAGGAATACCGAGCTGTTCGCCTTTATTATCAAAGCTAATCAATACACTGGTTTTGAGCTTTTGGCCGAGTACCCCATATTTCCCAGAATAATAGTAATCCGCGCCTTGAAGTAAAAACACTTTATTGACAGGAACTTGACTAGCAGACATAAGCGCTACTTGCTTGGTTTGGTTTTCAGCCAGTGTCGTTGGCCGCTGAAGTGTATATAGATGGTACTCGAAAAACGATTCTTCTTTCATTTGGGCAGCATCAGCCATTTCTGCTGACATCGCTACCATTTTTCTACCTATGCGTTGCTCAGATTGAATTCGATTAACATCTCCAGCAACTAATTGTAATTTAGCCATGGGATAAGTTACCCCACTTTGATTGGTTAGCGTCACTAATCCATTTAAATCCAGCCTACTATCGTCTTCATTCAGCGCTGCGACATAATCGGCTCGCCAAGAAAGGCCACCTGTCAAATAGGATAACTCGAGTTCTTGCTTTCCTGCTTCCGGGCTATGCAGCATTAACAATAAAGTAGGTTTATCGCGAAGATTCTCTGGAACACTAGAAAATACCACTCTTCCCGGCACCCCCGTCTCAATGCGATTGCTGTATTTAAGAACAATTCCCTCATTGGTTGAGAGAACAGTCGCCTTTTCATTGGATTCTATACCGGTAGCTGGGTTAGTATGAATTACAGTAATTTCTTTTCCTACATGCTTCTCTAATAATTTCTGTGGTGTCAGTAGGTCAAAATCAAAATTTTGTTCAAGAACATGAAAATCTGATCGAGACGTTTGATTACGGAGTAACGCGGTTTCAGGGCGAATTAGTGCCGAAACTTCACGCCAAGCAAGCTGATTAGCTTTTTCACTTAATTCAACATTACGAGAATCCTTAATCAAGGCCAGATTCTCATTATAAATTGTCACTACAATGCCCTTCTGATCTTGGCTTGTTGTAATTTTTTCAGCTGCTAGCAACGATACAGTACTCAAAAGCGTGCCCATAATAAGGACCATCACTAAGATAGTATCAATTCGCACTCTATCAGTTAAATCAGGAAAATACCCTTTCCCTCCTGTCCTCTGATTCTTCATCGCTTTCAAACTTATCATTGTCTTCTATCGTGTTCTCAGAGTCTGCTTCAGTTTGCCATCCAAAATCTAACTCGTTTATTTCAACATATTCAACCGGTTCTGTCGAATCTTCTATGATGTTATCTGATAAATCTTGGATATCTGCACGAAATTCCTCATCATACTCATCATCATCGGAAGATTCAGATAACGTTTCTTCTTCATATTGTTCGATTAATGGTGAATTATCATAATCACCTTGAGAAAAAGAAGCTTGTGCTCCGACCATTTCTTCTTCTGATAGATTATTTCGAATCATCTCAGTTTCAACAAGATCGTGCTGAATTCTCTGTGAGGCTTGTGCGATCGCACGTTGATCTGCTTTTACACGGGCATCAGCAGCTTCTTTCGCCATAGCTTCTACTGCTTCTCTTGCAATCGCCTGCTCAATCGCGATCGCATCACTTTCGATTCTAGCTTGAATTGCATTAAGCGCTGAAGTTTCAGCCTGAACCCTAGCAAACGTTGTAGATGCAGCTATTTCGGTTGCTTTCAACTTTTCTTCCGTTTTTACCGCAGCAACAATTCTAGCCTGTGCAATTTTAGATGCCAGTTCTGTCATTTTTTGTTCATTTTCAATACGAGAAGCAATGGAGATTTTCGCTTGTACGATTGCATCATGCCGTTTCCGAGCATCCAATGCTAGCCGTGCCTCTGTCTCTGCTAATTCGATCGCAGCTTCAGCAGCAAGTTTATCTACCTTAGCTCGTTCTTCTGCCTCAGCTGCTGCTCTCGCCTCTACAGCCATTTTTTCTTCCGCAGCTTGTTTCGCAGTTGCTTCAGCTATAGCTCGCTCACGCGATTTCTTGATTGCCTCGGCCTGCGCTTTGATACGTTCCTTCGTTGCTTCAACTGCAGCATTATCAGCATTCATTTTAGCGCTGAGTGTTGCTACCTCTTGCTGCTCTGCTTGAGCACGGCTTTCTGCTGAAAATTGAGCTTCCTTCTCCGCCGCAATTCGTTGATTAATTTCTTCTAATAACTTCGCCTCAGCTTGAGCACGAGAAATCGCAACAGCTTTTGCTTCCAATTCTGCCTTTGCAGTAGCTTCCGCATTTGCTGCAGCGTCTTTATCAGCTTCTGCTCTTGCAAGTGCAGCAGCAGCTGCCTTCGCATCAGCTTCTGCACGTAATTCTGCTGCAGTTTTAGCATTTAACTCGGCATCGATCTTTGTCTGAGCAACTTGCTCGGCTTGAATTTCTGCATTAAGTTTTGCTTCCTCGGCTTCTCTCGACTTAGTTTCAGCTGCTAGACGTTCTTGCACTTTTGCAAGCGCTTTTGCTTCAGTTTCAGCACGCAAGCGCACCTCATCCAATGCTTGACGCTCAGTTTCTGTTTTAGCGTGTGCCAACGCCAATAATTTTTCTTCTTCCTGAATTTTAACTCTTGCAATTGCAGCAGCTTTAGCTTCTGCCTCAGTTGCGGAAAGTGCCAGTAGCCTTGCCTCTTCTTCAATTTTTCTTCTTACGATTGCGGCTTCAATCGCTCTCTCTTCTGCTTCTTCTTTTGCTTTGATCTGATCGAGAATCAGCGCTTCTTCTTTTGCCCGAGCACGCGTTTTCTCAGCAATAAGTGTTTCAGCCTGAACTTTCGCTCGAAGCGTAGCAACAATCTCTTTTTCTGCTTTGATTCCATCTTCAATGGTTTGTCGTAATTTCGCCTCAAGCTCTTTGCGTGCCTGAGCCTCTTTACTAGCAAGTGCCTCAGCCTTAGCTCTTGCACGAGCTTCCTCTGTTGCAGCTGTTTCTGCTTTAATTCTGAGTTCAGCAGCCAATCTCGCACTTGCTTCCGCGCGAGCTCTAGCTTCAGCAGCAACAGAAGCTTTAGCATCGGCCTCAATACGTTTTTTTGCTTCCTGAAAAGCAGTCTCAGCACTCAATTGAGGTGGCTTGCTATTGGCCGCTGATATTAAATCATAATTTTCTGAATCAGCAGGATGTTTGTAGGTTAAATCTCCATTCAGCTTTTCACTCGGATTTAACAATACAACGTTTGAATCAGAATCTGAGTCAACATGGGGAGATTGAATATTAAGAATAGATTTCATCAAACGAGATTTAAATGTCATGGCAGTTCACCGCACAAAAGTGTAATATTTATCAGATGCTCAGAAAGTAGTGCACGATTAAATTAAGTATTACAGTATCAATTTCTTTAGCAAAACAATTGTTAGAAGAAAGGGGGA
>CAZIDT010000187.1:0-3932 GCA_964537855.1 uncultured Nitrosomonas sp. | reverse complement strand
GTGTACAAATTTTAAATAAAGGGGGCGTTGTTTATAGTGCTGCGCTTTCAGATCTGAAGCAAAAAAGTATCAATCTCGAACAGATCTTTGAGCAATTTACGCTAAAGAAAGAGCTGGTTGGAGATTATTAAATTGATTCTAACGATAGCTGCCAAAGAAATAAAAATATTATTTGTTTCTCCCCTCGCATGGGTTTTTCTTGCTGTAATTCAACTTATCTTTACTTGGGTATTCTTGGGGCGCTTAGATACCTTTATAGAGTTGCAATCACAGCTTATGCTGATTGCCAACCCACCAGGTGCTACAGAAGTAATTATTGTCCCTGTCTATGCGGTAGCATCAATAGTGTTATTGATGGCGACACCTTTGTTAACGATGCGCCTGATAGCGGAAGAATGGCGGAATCACACTATGCCTTTATTGATGACTGCTCCTATTACTGTAACAGCTATTGTTCTAGGTAAATTTGCTGGATTAATATTTTTTTTCTTGATCATAATTTTTCTCGTGGGACTACTTCCCTTCTCGCTCTTTTTAGGTGGAACCATGGATTTAGGTTTGATATTGAGCAATACAATAGGTTTATTACTCTTGGCAGCGAGTTTTGTTTCCCTTGGTCTTTACGTCTCTAGCTTAACAACTCACCCAGCTATTGCTGCAGCAGGAACGCTCGGTATACTGATGATGCTATGGATAGTCGATATTGTTTCCACCGATTGGGGGGATCTTCTGCCTAATCTGTCATTGTTAAAACACTATGAGCAATTCAATCGGGGCATGATTGATTCATTTAGTGTTGTTTTCTTTATGCTATTTATTATTAGTTTCTTGGTGCTGACTATCCGCCGTTTAGATGGAAGTCGGTTACATGGATAATCAACGGTTGTACATCCAAGAATGACGACAATTACCCAAAAACTCCGCGTTAACTTGCTTATACAAAATGGGTTATTTGTTTTATTACTTTTGGTGATAATAGCGCTAGTTGGATATGCAGCAATGCAATTCCGATATCAATGGGATGTTAGTCAAAATAATCGGAACAGCCTTAGTCAGGCGAGCCTTGATGTGATAAGCAAAATGAATGGCCCCATCGAGGTTACTGTGTATGCAACACCTCAAGATGTGCAATTGGGTGATATAAGAAAAATCATTAGTAATTTTCTGACGATTTATCAGCGTGTAAAGCCAGATCTGGATTTTGAGTTTATCGACCCCATTGAACAACCTGATCTGGCGCAAGATGCCGGTATCAGAATGAATGGGGAAATCATCATTACCTATAATCATCGTAGTGAACATCTAACAGCGATCAATGAGCAGGCTTTCACAAATGCTTTAATGCGTTTGGCGCGTTCAGAGGAAAAGCAAGTCATGATTCTAGCGGGACATGGTGAACGTAAATTAGATGGTATTGCTAATCGCGATATGGGTGATTTTGGAAAAAAATTAATTGAGACAGGATTCAAAGGAGAGTCACTCAATTTGGCGAGTTCTGACATTCCAATTGAAACTAATTTATTGGTGATTGCATCACCTCAGACCGATTTGTTGGAGGGAGAGGTAGAAAAACTGATTACCTACCTGGATAACGGTGGAAATTTATTGTGGTTAGTCGACCAAGAATCATTATTTGGTTTGCAACCCCTTGCTGAAAAATTAGGAATTACTTTTACACCAGGTATCGTGGTTGACCCACAAGCTAAGCGGTTAAAGGCACCGGTTACATTCGCGTTGGGGACTATTTATGGGCAGCATGCAATTACGGAGAATTTTGATTACATCACGGTATTTCCTTTTGCTAGACAAATTATTCTAAATGAGAACGAAGAGTGGTATGGTGTTTCATTGGTTGAGGTTGCTCCGCAAGGCTGGGTTGAGACAGAAGTATTAGGTGAAGAAGTTAGCTATGATGAAACCCATGATGTACCTGGCCCTGTGAGTGTCGCGGTTGCGCTTGATCGTACGCTGGATGACCGAGAACAACGGGTTGTGGTAGTAGGAAGTAGCCACTTCCTTGCAAATACCTATCTAGGAAATGGAGGCAATATTGATTTTGGTGTTAATATCATCAACTGGCTAGCTGGGGATGATGATTTAATTGTGATACAGCCGCGTGCCACGATTGATAGTCAATTGGTTTTGAGTGAAATGAACTTGACATTGATTGCGGTTGGGTTTCTGATTGTTCTCCCTTTGTTTCTGCTTGTTACTGGTTTTGTGATTTGGTGGCAACGGAGAGCTAACTAGTATTTGCCATGGCATCGCGTGTTTGGCTTAATTTGATCATGTTTGCAACTGCTGCATGTCTTGCGGTTTTTCTCTATATCAAACCATCGCTTCAACCTCAAACAACTTACCCGATTTCATCGCTATCGAAAGAAGATGTTCAGCTTATTCAAATAAGCTCACAACATGGAATCATCGAATTGCAGCAGTCAAATGGTGATTGGCTCATGATTAAACCATTCCAAGCTAGAGCTGATAAAACAAAAGTGGAGCGAATCCTAAGCTTATTATCAACAGCGAGCGATTATCGACTACCACTGGAAAATTTGAATCGCTATGGATTGGCAGCGCCTATTGTTCAATTACAACTAAATCATGAATTATTTGCTTTTGGTCAAATAGCACCGGTATCTAATCATCAGTATGTGATGACACAGTTTGGTATTTTCTTGGTTTCACCTCAACATGCAATGTTGCTAAAGGTAGCGCCAACAGAGCTAATCGATCGTCGGTTATTAAGTGAAGTAGAAATTCCTCAGGAGTTCATTTTTAAGACGATGCATTTGAAGCAAGTAGAAAAATGGCTCTTATCTCCTGAAGTTAATGATATTCAATTCAGTCAGGATGAAATTAACCAGTGGGTTAATTCCTGGCGGGTGGCTCAGGCTTCTTATGTAACCTACGATGAACATAAAATTGATGAAACAAGAGAAACATTCACTATCCTATTGCAATCCGGGGAGCCGATTCGTTTTTTAATCGTGCAGCAAGATCCTGAATTGGTATTGTTTCGTAAAGATCAGTTTATTAATTATCACTTTCTGGGTCATTCAGGCAATCAGTTGCTGTTTCCTAATTTCATAACTAGGCATGAAGAAAAAATGGTTGAGTAATGCCCGAATTACCAGAGGTAGAGATTACTCGACGAGGTATCACCCCGGCGCTTATCAATCAAACTATAAAAACTGTAACGATAAGAAACGCCAGTTTGCGCTGGCCAATTCCTAAGGGGCTTGATCAATTTCTCGTTGGACAAAAAATTGAAGCAATAACGCGGCGCGCCAAATACCTTTTACTGAAATGTACGCGTGGATTTTTGATTATCCATCTAGGAATGTCCGGTAGCCTACGTATTTCGTTTGATGTGACTAATGTAGAGAAGCACGATCATTTCGATCTTGAAGCAAGTAATGGTGCAATGCTGCGTTACCGAGATCCTCGACGTTTTGGAACAATCTTATGGAGCGAGGTGGAGGAAATAGCGCAACACCCACTGTTGGCTAGCCTTGGGGTAGAACCGCTGAGTGATGCGTTTCATGGAAAAATGCTATATGAGCAATCTCGTCATCGTGATCTTAGTGTTAAAGCGTTTCTGATGAATCATCAAATCTTAGTTGGCGTTGGAAATATTTATGCAAATGAAGCATTATTTCATGCCGGAATTTGCCCAACCATTTTAGCGAAACGAATCAGTTTAGCGCGCTATGAAAAATTGGCAAACGCGATTAAAACAACGCTTAATGCTGCTATCGATGCTGGTGGTAGTAGTTTACGTGATTTTGTGAATAGTGAAGGCAAGCCTGGTTATTTTCAGCAGTATTACTGGGTTTATGGTCGAGGTGATGAGCCTTGTAGGAACTGCGGTCAGTTAATTACTAAAATCAAGCAGGGACAGCGGTCTAGTTTTTACTGTCGTCATTGCC
>CAZIDT010000186.1:0-3971 GCA_964537855.1 uncultured Nitrosomonas sp. | reverse complement strand
ACTCACAACGTCAATCGTAGCTTACTCAATAACGCGCCAGGAACATGGCTCGACCTCACGGATCGTTGGCCATAGGTATCCGAGCTGAGCATCCACTCGCTATCGCTGGTCAATCCAACCAAATGGTCTCCCAACATGCGATAAAGGCTATCATCAAAACGCATGACATTAAGTGGGGCTACGATTTTTCCTTGTTTTACCCAGAAAGTGGCGAAACGAGTTAGCCCTGTCATTCGGCAAGCTGCACGATCGGAGAAATTCAGATAATGCAGGTTGCTCACATAAATCCCTTCTTCGAGTTGGTGCATGATCGTTGCACGATCAAGGTTGCCTGGCAGTAATTCGAGCGACTGCATGGTTTCGCTTTCATTGGCGCCGTTGGTTTGCAATCCATATTCCTGGGCGGTGCGTGGAGATATCAAGCTATCTGCGTGTTGACCAGCATCGATCAAGGTAATCACATCGGGTCGGACAAAACCTACGCTATCGAATGCTGGCGCTAGACCCAGCAAGGTATTTTCACGCAGCGTTATAGCAGGTGAAAGCGACTGCGCTTTATTGATCAAGGCCTGCAAAACACTTTGCTGCGTATGCTGTTCCTTAGCAGAAAATCCACCCCAATTGAGTAACGATAGCAGCTCATCGACCGCGACTGGCGAGAGATAGGCTGGATATTCACCTGGCGCGATGGTCATGGCTTCTTTTGCTAAATACGGGAGTTGCTCACGTGCGGTATCAATCCGCTGGCTGATTTGCGATCGATCCCAATGCGTGCCGGAATAACTCATTTTGATGGCTTTGTCGGCAACATGGTAAATCGACCAATCAAACAGAAATGAATCGACTTCGTGCCAATTTCGCTGTCCCAATGAATTCGCAAACCCCCGATAAACCGGACCGCTGGATAAGATCCCGACTAAATCAAGCCCCATTGCCTGATCAACAATGTCCCCAATCGCTTGCTCGATGGTGGGCAAAACACCACGGCGAAATTGATCAGAGTGACAACACACCGTTGCATAAAGCAAATATGGATCGATCGATATACTCGGGATTCGAGCGCGCATGGCATTCAATTGCTGAAGTAGTAAAGTACAATCCTCCGTTTTGTTGCCCGATAACGCAAAACTCATGCGCTGTTGACGTTGCTTATCAATTAACGTCAATGCAAGATGCTGTTGCCTTACCGACAAGGGCTGTCGCACCCGTCCGTGATTAAAACGAACAAAATCAGATGCTTCGCCTTCAAATTTGAGCAGCAATACTTCGGTACCTGTCAGCTTGGAGATCGCAAAATCGGCTAGATCAAAGAAATAATCTTTCATCGTTCAGCCCCAAACACATCGATGCCCGTAAATTTGCACACTGGACTTGCATGCCCGACCCAAATCGCCTGATTGGGTTCACCTTTTCCACAATAAGGTGTACCCATGACTTCGAAAGTCGATGCATCCCCTACCATTGCCAAGGAACGCCAAAATGTTTTAGATATGCCACGATAGTTGGGGTTTCGCACGATTTCAGCACGCTTACCATTGCGAATACGCTGCCCCCATTCACAACCAAACTGGAATTTGTTACGCGAATCATCAATTGACCAACTTGCATTGGTTTCCATGAGAATGCCGTCCTCAATGGAAGCAATCATTTCATCGAGTGTCGTGTTACCGGGTTCAATATTTAGATTACTCATGCGATCGATCGGTGGTCGGTTCCAAGCGCAGGCACGTGACGTGGCCACTGCATCAAACGCATAACCAATTTGTTGGGCACGTTGATTGGATTGCATACCGCCCAAGGGTCGTAACAAGATGCCATTCTGGATCACATATTGTCGTTGCGCCTGGGCACCCTCATCATCAAACGCAAAACTGGCCAATTCGGTTGCTTGAGTCGGATCATAGGTCACATTCAACAAGGACGAACCATATTGGTAAGAACCAAACATGTCGAGCGTTACAAAGCTGGTTCCCGCATAATTACGTTCATCCCCAAGAATGCGATCGAGTTCGAGTGGATGACCAATCGATTCATGGATTTGCAACATGAGTTGATCGGGCATTAGCAATAAATCAAATTTTCCACTTGGGCAGTTGGGTGCCGCGAGCAATTGCAATGCCTCCTGCGCTGCAATTGGACCACTTCCAATAAAACCAGCGCGTTCCAGCACATCGTAGCCACCTTGCTGACAAAAACCATTGTCCCGCCCACCCCAAGATCGGGTTTGGGTAACACCCCCCTCATGCACCGTAACATGCAATGCTGGAATGGCAATATCCGTTTCCTGCAGCACATAATCACCTGATGCCAGGCTATCTGCCGTCATCAAAGCGCTTCGGATATGCTGCGTCGACAGACTAGCTTGCCAATCAACCACTCGCGCATCGATCTTGCACGCTCGTGATTCATTCATGAGTACTTCGATACGGTCAGCAATACTCCAGGTAAATGGTTGAGTTGTTGCTGAACGATAACGCCCTTTCAATCGCGGTAATCGAAAAGTCTGATTGCTGAATACACTGCGCTGTTTGGATAGGCGCGTCCAATCCAAAGCACGATCCAGCGCTGCGCGGAGACCCGCATCACTCAAATCGGAGGTTGCAGCATAGCCTAACCCATCCCCATCTCGAATCGTAATCATAGCCCCATAATCACGACTCTCTGTCAACGGCATCGCGACATCTTGCCTGACGGCAGTCCATTCGGCTGATTCTTCTACAATCCTCAGCGAACATTCATCGACAGCTGGAATCAGTCGTCTAAAACGGGAAATAATCGTTTCAATGTCAACAAACATGGTTTTTCTCATTGATATTCATTCGGTAACCAGCTGCAGTGCTGCTTGACGCGCATACAGCCCCCCTTGTTCAATTAGTTCACGGTGTGTACCCATCGCTTGAATCACGCCATGATCCATGACGATGATACGGTCGGCTGATTGTATCGTAGAAAACCGATGGGCAATGACCAACGTCGTGCGGGTATGAATCAGTTTATCCATCGCTTGTTGGACCATTTTCTCACTTTCTGCATCCAGGCTTGAGGTTGCTTCATCGAGCAGCAATATTGGGCGGTTGGCTAAAAAAGCACGGGCCAAGGCAATACGCTGCCGCTGTCCACCAGAGAGTTTAGTACCCCGCTCCCCGAGTTGAGTGTCCAGTCCTTGCGGGAGCTTTTCAATGAATTGCATACAGTAAGCGGCTTGGCAAGCATCGGTCACTTCTGCTCGTGTTGCTTCAGGCCGACCATAGCGCACATTCTCTAGCACACTATCTGCAAACACGATTGGCTCTTGGGTAACAATCGAAAAGTGTCTTCTTAATGCAGCCGGGTCAAGCTCTCGTATATCCATATCTTCGAGTAAAACACGCCCTTGCTGGGGATCATAAAACCGCAGCAACAGTTGAAATACCGTGGTCTTCCCCGCGCCCGAAGGCCCGGTTATCGCCACGATTTCTCCTGGCTCGATATCGATCGTAAAATTCTGCAGTGCCGCCGTTTCCATCCGACTGGGATAGGAAAACGTTACCTGTTCAAACCGCACATGGCCCATGCCCACTTTACGCGACTGATGGTCGCGTTGCCCCCCTGCTATTGAGTTTTCAATAAGGGAGGGACGTTCTGGCAATATTTTGGGGTGTTCCGGTGCTTTAATTTCCGGAACAGTGGAAAGGAGTTCCATTAAACGTTCCGATGCGCCGGCTGCCCGTTGTAATTCGCCCCATGTCTCAGAAATCGCCATCACGCCATTGGCAACAAGAATCGCGTAGAACAAGAAAGCAGACAAATCTCCTGGCGTGATTTCTCCCGTAATCACCGCACGCCCACCAATCCAGAGCACAAAAGCAATGGATGAGAAAGCCAGTACGATAACGCTGGCAATCATGGCAGCTCGATAACGTCCAGCTTCGATGCCTGCCTTAAAGACCCGCTCCATTTGATCAGCAAAGCGAGCTCTATCTACCGCTTCA
>CAZIDT010000185.1:0-3981 GCA_964537855.1 uncultured Nitrosomonas sp. | reverse complement strand
GGGCAACCGACAAGAAGTTGTGAGATCCGACCATTTCCCCAGACGCAAAGATGCCCACTCGGTCGGGCTGGTATGGGTTCTGCAACCATCCGCCCCCCATCTGCGTCTATCAAGTGACACGATGGCCCGTGTTGGTTAACAATTCGTGTTGAGCAGATTCGCTGCTCAACGGATTCAAGGAGTCAAGAACAATGTACCGAGTGGGGTTCCCCGGCTGGAAGGTCGCAGGGCGCCTGGGGGTGCCGCTGCGCGTGCGCGTGTTCGCGCACTTCGACAACGAGAGCAAGACGTATTGGGCCAGCAGCCCTGATCTTGATGGGCTCGTGGTGTCTGGCGCAACGTTGGATGAGCTTCGCTCCGAGACGCTCAGCGCCGCTCAGACGCTGTTGGAGCTGGAAGTTGACGGCAGCAACAAGCGCGCCGTGACAACCGACCTGCGAGTCATGGACGCCATAGCCTGCTCCGCGTGAACGGGTACGCCAGCCAAGTGATAGCCGTGCTACGCCAGCACGGCTATTATTTTTTGCGACAGGGAAAAGGCGCTCACGAAATCTGGAGCAACGGCAAGCGCAATCAGGTCATCTCCAAGAACATGCCATCAAGGAACATGGCGAATGCGATCATGAAGCAAGCCGGAATTGAGCATCGGTTCTGATGACGATTTGGCCTTTGGGAAAAATTAGGGCAGATTATAATTTCCATTTGTGATAATCGCACCGATCAAATAAGGTCTGCCCGACCAAGATAGAACATAGATCTCATGTCCAAGAAATTCAATGCAATCCTCCTCGCGATTCTGGTTGCCACGTTGGTCGCACCACCCATTGCGCATGCCGAACCATCACAAGCCATCGACAAAGATCTCGATTTCAAGACTGCATTCCCACGGCCCTTCTACAAGAAAAAGCACTTCGGATTTGCCCTGACTGGCGCCACCATTGTGTCTGCCGGTGCATTCTCGTACTTCACTGCGGGTGCAGGTGCACCGGTCGCTGCTACGGGGGTGAGTACCGTTGCCAGTTGGGTTGCTGGTGGCGGCGCAGGGTCCTACATGGCTGGCCTCTCCACCGTTGGCGGATGGTTCGGTGGCAACGCCATGCTGGGAGCCGCCATTCTCAATGGGATTTCGCTCGGTACCGTGGGAGGAGCGACTTCATTTACTGCGCTAAGTGTCGGGCAGAAGGCGTTGGTTATGGGTTCCATTGCGGCGACCGCACTTGATGGAGTAGCACTGATAGAAAAACCAGACACTCGAGAGCTAGATATTCGAGTTACTCCGCCCGTCCCGAAAAAACTGGCCGACGAGCGGCTCAAACAGCTGATTGATGGCCTACAAGATGCAACAAAGAAGATAGGTGATCTCTCACGCAAACCAATAACAGACCACAACGGCAACCCACCAAAAGAAGAAAATCCAAAGTCAGCCGCGCCTACAGCCGTCACGATGGAACTGACACAGCAACTGGCTGCGG
The DNA here is from genome assembly GCA_964537855.1 of uncultured Nitrosomonas sp. Classification (GTDB taxonomy): domain Bacteria; phylum Pseudomonadota; class Gammaproteobacteria; order Burkholderiales; family Nitrosomonadaceae; genus Nitrosomonas. Next base: position 2,509 of record CAZIDT010000185.1, on the reverse strand, counting down.
AGACAGCCAGACGCAAAACAATTGAAAATCAAATGAAACAAGAAATCGAAAGAGCACTGAACTAGGAGGAATCGAACAAAAACCTGTTGGTGCTTGCCGTCTTAGCACACAACTTTGGTATGGTCGATAAATTTTCAACGTTGTTGAATCGTATTGACGCGTCTTCCGGCTACCTCAGTTACCTGCGCTCCCTCGAGTCTTTGTCTCATCACAATGCTGCCAAAGCTGAAGAGTTGCTTCGGGAATCATCAGACTTGGCCCCCTATGCCCTTGAGCCTTCGATTCTTCTCGTTAATCTATTGGGAACAGACTTCAAGGCGAACAAGAAGAAAATCCTGGCAATTGCAGAGAGAGCGAATCAAACCTTCAAAGCTGACGCCTACACTCCCAGCGTGAGCTTGGTATCGCTCCACTATCGTATTGGAACGGAAGCGCTACGTTCCAACGATTGCGATCAAGCACGTGAACAATTCGAACAAGCTGAGAAACACCTTTCATACATTCAAAAACTTGTAGCCGGAAAAGATATCCGTGCACTTCTGAATATTGGAAACGCGAATGCGTTATATTGCAAAGACAAAAAGATGATGCACAGGCACTTTTCGAAAAAGCAAAAAAACTTGTGAAAAGAGAAAAAGCGGATGAGCTTTGCAAACTATACAGCGGCGGTTGCTCTAATTAGAAGATGGCTATTGGCTGCATTTCTGGCGCCGTCGATAGCGGCTGCTGGAACCGCGAGTATCATCGAACGTATTGTCGGTCCTGGGGCCCACTTCTTCAAGAGTGAAAGGCACCTGCCGTCCGCCACTCTTTCGAAACGGACCGTGCAGGACCTCGCGCACGCGCCAAAGGCCAAGAACATTGATGATCTACTTGATGGAGCAATCGCCCAACAGCGCATGAACATTCTGGATCGACAGGGCGCTAGGAAACTGTTCAACGATCTTCCGTCAGGTGATAAGTTGCTTCTGAAATGCCTTCAGGTGCAAACTTGTCAACCCATTGAGTGCAGCAGGATTGCTCACGTCAGCGAATTGCATTCTGAAGTTCTTCTACGCCGCCCGGATCTGGACCCTATTCAAGCAAATCACGCTGTCGGCGCCATCAGTGAGAAAGTCATGAGAACGTATTTCGAGAATTCAGGCTGGATCCGAATCGAAGGGGAGATTGGGCGGACGGGCATTGACGGCCTGTTCGTCAAGCGGAAAGCAGATGGAATGATTCGGGAGGTCTTGCTCGTGGAAAGCAAGTACAACACATCGACGTTGTCACCCACCAATCATGGGCAGCAGATGAGCCGGGATTGGGCTCTGCGAAAGCTCGAAGAGCTCCGTCTCAAGCATCCGAACCATAGCGACTACGAACAGAGTGAACGCCTCATTGAGCGCGGGTTCTATCGGGCGCGTCTCTGGACCATGCGTTTTAGCAGTAACCGGATAGAAATCGATCTGCAACGTGTACACAGCAAGGACGCGAACATCAACCTGTTGGACGATCCTGGCAATCGCATTGCTCCTCCGCCCCAAGTCATTCACATATCACATCCCGTGAATGATCTCGAGCGAACACTTGTCCGCGCGTACAATAATGCACTTGATGAAGTTGGTCCGCCCGTGCATTAAGGGACTATTTGGGCCAGATGATAATTTTCCAAGGTCAGGCTGATGACCGGGATCACAGTAGATGCCTGCGCTTTTACCCTTTCCAGCACGCCGCCGTCGACGCCCCGCGGCGGCTGATCATTCGAGGCAGACCGGCTTAACGGCGCGGCTGCCATGTGCCGAAAGGGCCATCGCGGCTGAAGGGAAAATTGGGGTCGGATGAAAATTTCCGTTGGTCAGTCGTGCCACGCATTCACCGCTTTCATGGCCATGAAGCGACCAGCGGCAGTTTCAGCTTCAAGCCTTTTCAGCCCCCAGCGCTTTCCCATCAAGCGCGGGCAGCTATCATTCCGGTAGTATCTGGCGCAGCCGCGCACGCCCCGTCAGTCATGCACACGCGCCTGCCGCAGGCCGCCAGCACCCCCAACCCCTAAGGACACAAGCCCTTGCTCTGGATCGCCCCCACCGAAAAAGACGCCGCCTCTGCCACGCTCGAAAAGCGCCTGTGGGACGCGGCCGACCAGTTCCGCGCCAACTCGGGCCTGAAGGCGCAGGAATACTCCGGCCCCATCCTCGGCCTGATCTTTCTGCGCTTTGCCGAGGTGCGCTTTGCCGCCCAGCGCAAAAAGCTTGAAGCGGCCGGCGCCACCTCGCGCCGCGGCAGCCGGGTGGACGAACCCGCCGCCTACCACGCCGACAACGTGCTCTACCTCGCCCCCGAGGCGCGCTTCGACCACCTGCTGACCCTGCCCGAAGCAGCCGACATCGGCGGCAAGGTCAACGCCGCCATGCGCGAGGTCGAACGCCACAACCCGCAGCTCGCCGGCGTGCTGCCCAAGACCTTCAACCTCTTCACCAGCACTCTGCTCAAGGAACTGCTCAAGAAGATCTCCGAGATCCCGGCCACG
>CAZIDT010000184.1:0-3992 GCA_964537855.1 uncultured Nitrosomonas sp. | reverse complement strand
TATTCTGGTTGTTGATGATGAAATTGGCATACGAGAATTATTATCTGAGATTCTGAGTGATGAAGGTTATCGGGTAGTATTAGCGGAAAACGCAGAACAGGCACGTGCTTGCCGTAATCAGAGTCGCCCCGATTTGGTATTGCTCGATATATGGATGCCCGATACAGACGGCATCACTTTGCTCAAGGATTGGGCTAATAGTGGCTTGCTGACGATGCCGGTTGTGATGATGTCGGGTCATGGAACGATCGATACTGCAGTTGAAGCAACGCGCATCGGTGCTGTTGATTATTTAGAAAAGCCAATACCTCTTCAGAAATTACTGAGTACAGTTAAGCAAGCACTTCGAGGAGGACAAAGTAAGCCAGCCTTAACCATTTCTTTAGCTAATTTAGGAAAGGGACCGCAAGTTGTTGAATTGAAAAAGAAACTAGAGCAGATTGTCAATCTGATGTCGCCAGTTTTATTGGTGGGTGAATCGGGTGTGGGTGTTGAGCATTGTGCTCGTTTCTTGCATCGCGTTAATACTCCCTGGGTTGAGCCAGAGCAGCTTTCTTTTCTAGCAGATAATCCTCTGGGAATTTTGGATCAGGTAAAAAATGGGTTACTTTTTTTTAGAGAGATTGGTGGTCTTAATAAGCTAGAACAAAAAGGTTTGCTGCTTTTGTTGGGAAAGCTGGAGAAATTTAACGTTCGGTTGGTTTGTGCTACGACGCATCGCCTAGCGGAGTTAACTGCGCAAGGTACATACAATTCAAAATTGTATGAAATGCTGAGTAATTTAACAATTAATGTACCTTCATTAAGAACGCATCGTGAGGATATTCCAGAACTTGCCAATCAACTTCTTTCAACAAGCATTGAAACAGGAGAAGTCCCTTTTGTTCATTTTAGTACGGCAGCTCTTAACACGTTACGTAATTATGACTGGCCTGGAAATTTGACGCAATTGAAGAGCGTTGTGCATTCTCTGGCGCTAACGTGTACGAGTAGTGAAATTAGCGCAGAAGAAGTTCAGCAGGTACTTACCCCCCCATTATCACCTACCTTATCTGTTACACCCGATATACCACTTAATGTTTCATTGCGAGAAGCGCGTGATTTATTTGAGAAGAATTATTTTGAAAAGTTAATTGACCAGGAAAGCGGCAATATGACACGGGTTGCAGAAAGAGCAGGTCTTGAACGAACACATCTTTATCGTAAGATAAAGATGCTTGGAATTAAGCTGCGTAGCCACGGTAGTTAAGTTTCAACCTCGCATCGTGGAATCGATATTGTAGAGGACTCTAAGTTAGTAGATAATAACAGCTTTTGCCAACTTGCCTTGTCAATTTTTTGATAAGGGAGGTTTCGTTTTGATCACTATTGGGGAGCTAGTATATAAATGGGAGCATTTGGGGATTTTAAAGCGCCAGTATTCAAGAATCTAACAAGCGCAATTCGTGCATTGGCGATGGATGCGGTACAAAAGGCTAATTCTGGTCATCCAGGCATGCCAATGGGTATGGCAGAGATTGCGGAAGTGCTTTGGATTCATCATATGCGCCATAACCCTAATAATCCTAAGTGGGCTGATCGTGATCGTTTTGTATTATCAAATGGCCATGGCTCAATGTTGATTTATGCTTTGCTCCACTTAACTGGATATGATGTGTCAATTGAAGACATAAAAAATTTCAGACAACTCCATTCCAAAACACCAGGTCATCCTGAGTATGGATATACGCCGGGTGTAGAAACGACAACGGGACCATTAGGGCAAGGTATTACGAATGCGGTGGGTATGGCACTCGCAGAAAAAATTCTTGGAGCTGAGTTTAATCGACCCGGTTTTGATATCGTCAATCACTATACCTATGTGTTTTTAGGTGATGGCTGTTTAATGGAAGGGATTTCTCATGAGGCTTGCTCATTAGCAGGAACACTTGGTTTGGGTAAACTCATCTGCTTCTACGACGATAATGGAATCTCTATCGACGGTCATGTGGAAGGTTGGTTTACGGATGATACACCGAAACGCTTTGAAGCCTACGGTTGGCATGTAATCCCGAATGTAAACGGTCACGACCCAGAAGCAATCGAAGCGGCAATCGAAGAAGCTAAGAAAAAACTAGATAAGCCATCCATGATTTGCTGCAAAACAGTTATTGGTATGGGTTCTCCGAATAAAGCCAATACTCATGCGGTACATGGAGCAGCTCTCGGTGATGAAGAAATAGCAGCGACTAGACCTCACATAGGTTGGCACCATCTACCATTTGAAATTCCAAAAGAAGTCTACGATGCATGGGATGCACGTGCAAAAGGTAAGAAACTTGAAAGTGAATGGAATCAGAAATTCTCGGAATACAGTCAGAAGTACCCGCAAGAAGCTGCTGAATTTACACGGCGAATGAACGGTGATTTACCTAAAGACTGGTCAGCGCATGTTGAGGGTGTGGTAGGGCGTGTGAATGCTAAGGCTGAGACGATTGCTACACGTAAAGCTTCCCAAAATGCAATTGAGGGTTTAGCCCCGGCGCTACCTGAATTACTTGGGGGGTCAGCAGATTTAGCTGGTTCTAATCTTACCTTGTGGTCTGGTTCTAAAGGAGTGAGTAATGAATCGGGCGGTAATTATATTTATTATGGTGTAAGGGAGTTTGGGATGAGCGCAATCATGAATGGGTTGTCGCTGCATGGCGGTTTTATTCCCTATGGTGGTACTTTTCTCATGTTTTCAGAATATGCACGAAATGCATTACGCATGGCAGCGTTAATGAAGATTCGGAGCATTTTTGTGTTTACACACGATTCAATTGGGCTAGGCGAGGATGGTCCAACGCATCAACCCGTTGAGCAAACAGCAACGTTACGGCTAATTCCTAATATGGATGTTTGGAGACCGTGTGACACGATTGAATCGACAGTAGCTTGGGCGCGTGCGATCGAGCGGAAGAATGGACCAACCACACTAATATTTAGTCGCCAGAATTTGCCTTTCCAGAAACGGAATGTTGATGTTATTAAGTTAATCGATAAAGGTGGCTATATTTTATCTGAAGCAGCAGATGGTAAACCACGAGCAATAATCATTGCGACAGGATCTGAAGTCGCGTTAGCTATGGCAGCGCAAAAAACACTTGCGGATGAAGGAATCCATGTTCGAGTGATCTCAATGCCTTGTACTAATTTATTTGATCGACAAGACAAAGCATATCAAGAGACTGTTTTGCCTAAAGGAGTTAAGCGCGTTGCGGTCGAAGCAGGTGTAACCGATTTTTGGCGGAAATATGTAGGTCTTGAAGGTGAAATTATTGGTATTGATACATTTGGTGAGTCTGCACCTGCTGAAGTTTTGTTTAAGCATTTCGGGATTACGACTGAGAATGTTGTAAGTGCAATAAAAAGAATTATTTAAAGCACGATGAGTCATCGCGGGGTGCTAAACCGAGTTTATTTTAGTTATTGTTTTGAGGAGTAAGAAATTATGGCAATTAAAGTTGGAATCAATGGTTTTGGTCGTATCGGTCGGATGGTTTTTAGAGCATCCGTAGAAAAATTTAGCGATATTGATGTGGTAGCAATTAACGATTTGCTAGAGCCAGATTATTTGGCTTACATGCTCACGCATGACTCCGTTCATGGTCGTTTTAATGGTACTGTCGCAATAGAAGGCAATACTTTGGTCGTTAACGGAAAACGGATCCGTTTGACAGCGATTAAAGATCCAGCCGAACTCAAATGGAATGAAGTCGGTGCAGATGTCGTTGTGGAAGCAACTGGACTATTCTTAACAAAAGAAACCTGTGAGAAACATCTCGCAGCCGGTGCCAAAAAAGTAATCATGACAGCACCGTCGAAGGATGATACCCCAATGTTTGTGTATGGTGTTAATGATAAATCATACGGTGGCCAGACGATTGTTTCAAACGCATCATGTACAACGAATTGCTTAGCGCCTATTGCTAAGGTATTAAATGATACATGGGGAATTAAACGTGGTCTGA
>CAZIDT010000183.1:0-4029 GCA_964537855.1 uncultured Nitrosomonas sp. | reverse complement strand
GGCGGAGGTCAATTAGGGCGAATGTTCACCATGGCTGCGCAAACCATGGGCTATCGTGTTACCGTTTTAGATCCCGCATCCGATAGCCCCGCTGGTAATATTGCAGAACATCATCTTTGTGCAGATTATTTGGATGAGAGAGCTTTGCATGAATTGGGTTCAACTTGCGCTGCGATTACTACTGAATTTGAAAATATCTCTTCAGTCGCGTTAGAGGTTTTAGCACAGCGATGTGTCGTAAGCCCCCATGCAAAAAGTGTTTCGATCGCCCAGAATCGTATTCTTGAAAAGCAGTTTTTAGCATCCAATGGTTTCGCAGTTGCACCGTTTGCAGTCATTCGTCAGGGTGATGATCTAGCAGCTAAAATTTATAAACCGTTATGTCCCGGGATCTTGAAGGTAAGTCAACTGGGCTACGACGGAAAAGGGCAGGTCAGAATGAGTGATTTGGCTGAATTGGCTTCGGCTTTCGAAAAGCTACAGCAGGTACCTTGCGTGCTCGAGCAATTACTCCCCCTTGCTTGTGAGATTTCCGTTATTTTAGCGCGGGGACTGGATGGGCAAGTTGTGCTTTATCCGGTTATTGAAAATCAACATGAGCAGGGTATTTTGGATATGAGTGTGGTTCCTGCAAGGGTTTCTGATCAAGTCAAACAGCAGGCTTGTTATATTGCTTCTAAATTGGCCCATACCTTAAATTACCATGGCGTACTCTGCGTCGAGTTTTTCTTATTGCAGGATGGTCAGTTGCTCATCAATGAAATTGCGCCTCGCCCTCATAACAGTGGGCATTTTTCTATTGATGCGTGTGTGACTTCGCAATTTGAACAGCAAGTAAGAGCGCTGTGTAGTTTACCCCTAGGTAGCACAACATTAAAAGTTCCTGCAGCAGTCATGGTGAATTTATTAGGTGATTTATGGTTAGCCGGTGAACCTGCATGGAATGAAGTCCTAAGAATTCCGTCTGCGAAGCTCCATTTATACGGAAAGAGAACAGCGCGATCTGGGAGAAAAATGGGGCATTTTACAGTTTTGGGGGATACAGTTGAGCAAGCTTTAACTGAAGCATTAGCCATTAAAGCTGTATTATCGAAAGCTTGTTAGTATTTTTATCATTATTTAAAGTATTGTTATGAATGATTCGGCTGCATTATATGAGACATCGATTAAAAGCTTACCGCTTATCCATCGTGGCAAAGTTAGGGATATTTATGCGGTTGATGATGATAAGCTGCTGATTATCCAGACTGATCGGTTATCTGCTTTTGATGTGATTCTACCGACACCGGTGCCTGGTAAAGGTAAGGTGCTTACCCAGCTTTCTGCTTTTTGGTTTGAGAAACTTAAGCATATTATTCCTAACCATTTGACAGGCATTTCCCCACAATCGGTTGTATTGCCTGAAGACGCTGATCAAGTGATCGATCGTGCGTTTGTCGTAAAACGCCTTAAACCCCTGCCAATCGAAGCGATTGTGCGAGGTTATATCATTGGCTCTGGTTGGAAGGATTATCAAAGTACCGGTGCGATCAGTGGCATCGTATTGCCACCCGGTTTAAGAGAAGCTGAGAAACTACCACAAGGGGCGATTTTTACCCCTTCGACTAAAGCTCAAGCCGGTGAACATGATGAAAATATTTCGTTCGAAGCTTGTGAGCGAATATTGGGTGCTCGGGTGGCTTCACAAGTTAGGGATATTGCCATTGCTTTATATAGTGAAGCCGCAGATTATGCTATTCAAAAAGGTGTGATTATTGCGGATACTAAGTTTGAGTTTGGTCAAGATCTAGCCGGTAACCTTTATTTGATCGATGAAGTACTAACACCCGATTCATCACGCTTCTGGCCTGTTGATTCATATCAGCTCGGTAGTAGCCCCCCCAGTTTTGATAAGCAATTCATACGTAATTGGTTGGAACAGTTGAAATGGGACAAGAAACCTCCTGCGCCGAGTATTCCGACCGATGTTTTAACCCAAACGATACAACGCTACAACGAAGCACTGAAACGATTACTCCCTTAGTTTATAGGCTAGTTAATAAATCGAACAGTAATTTGATCGCTAGGCAGTAAAGTAAAACAATAAATATTTTTCTGAGCGTAGTTGTTTGGATAGTATGAGTTGTTCTAGCGCCCAGGGGTGCGGTGAAGGTGCTTGCAACAGCAATCCATGCCAACGCAGGCAAATACACATACCCTAAACTATAATCGGGAAGGGGTTGTGTCTGTAAGATTCCATTAAAAATGTAGCCCAGCGTTCCTGCTATCGCAATGGGAAACCCAACTGCGGCGGCTGTTCCAATTGCTTGTTGCATTTTGACATTGCACATTGTGAGAAAAGGAACTGTTAATAGTCCGCCACCGATCGCTACAAGGCTTGATATTAAACCAATAATAATTCCGACTACTACTAATCCTCTTTTTTCAGGGAGGGTATATTTAGACTTTGGTGAAATTTTTAGCCACATTTGGGTTGCAGCGTAAAAAATAAAAATCACCACAATAAAGCCAAGAATCTTAGACGATAATCCACTGGCAAACGTTGATCCTACTAATGTTCCGATCACGATTCCAGGAGAGAGGTACTTAACAATCCACCAATTTACAGCACCATGGGCATGATGCATGCGCAAACTAGCTAAAGAGGTGAAAATGATCGTTGCCATCGTTGTACCTAGGGCAAGGTGAAGGATTCGATCTGCTGGAAATGCTTGTGCAGTAAAAATGAAAACAAGGACGGGAACAATGACTAAGCCTCCCCCAATTCCAAGTAACCCTGCAAGGAAACCAACGATTGCACCGAGCAGTAAGTAAATAAGCCACCATTCCATCATGTCACCGATTGGATATCATTTAAAAACCAAACCTATGCTTGAATTATTCGAATACTAGATCTTACTCAAAATAAATGTCCATTCTGCTGGATCAATTGGAGTGATGGATAAGCGGTTGCCTTTCTGCAGGATGCGCATATTAGATAATTCTGGGTAAGTTTTGAGTTCTTTGAGAGACAAGAGTCGAGTTTTACGAACGAGCTTCACTTCAACGTTGAACCAGCGTGGGTTTTCTGGTGAAGCTTTCGGATCATAGTACTTACTCTTGGGGTTAAATTGAGTAGCATCAGGGTAGGCAAGTTTTGACACAGTTGTAATGCCAACAATACCTGGCTGCTCACAGCTCGAATGGTAGAAGAAGGCTTGATCACCCAATTGCATTTGGTTCCGCATAAAATTCCGGGCTTGATAATTCCGCACACCATCCCAGGCAACCGTTTGATCTGGTCTTGCAGCCAAATCATCGATACTTACTTCTGAAGGCTCTGATTTCATAAGCCAATACCGCATATAGTTATCTCCTTCTGTCTCGATAAAGTTTAAAAGAAAACGATCGATAGATTTTTATTTTAGGAGAAAAGTAATGCGCCTATCGATTTTTCTAATATTACTATGCCTAATTGTTACTCACGCTAACAGTCAAATTTATCGATGGGTCGATGAAAAAGGGCGTGTGGAATATTCTGATCAACCGCCACCCGCAGGTAGTCCTATCGTACCTACCCGTGTCAGTTTGCAACATTCTGCTTCTTACTCGATGGATGATGAGAAAAAACCAGGATCTGAACAAGTTGATGATAAAGAAGAAGGGTTTAAAGAACGCCGTACCGCTCGTGAAGAAGCTAAAAATAAGAAACTCGCTGAAGCAAATACTAAGAAAGAGCAATGCAATCAAGCACGCAGCAATATGGAGCTTTTAAAAAACACACCTCAACTGAGTATTCCTGATGGCATGGGTGGTATTAAAGAAGCTGATGATAATTTTCGCCTAAAACAGATGGAAGAATTGAAGAAGATGATTGCATCGCTTTGTTAACCAACCTCATCAGAAATGCCCATCAGCATAAAAGCTTGCCGAATTGATGTAAATCCTGGGTAACTTACCCAGGTTCTTCTTGTACGTTTCTAAGATTCTGATTTTTATAACTCTCAGGATTTATCTTTCATTCAAATTACATCCGGCAATAACTCAGAT
>CAZIDT010000182.1:0-4037 GCA_964537855.1 uncultured Nitrosomonas sp. | reverse complement strand
TTATAGCCATATATCCTCCTAGTTCAACTGATCCTATTAATGTTGTCAGTTAATATAAAGCAATTTATGTGCCATCCTAGGAAAAACATAGCGCAGTCCGACGATATGAATAACATTAAATTCTAACTCGAACAGATTCTTTATCATTTAATGATACAAATAAATTTATAACCAAATTGTCATCCCCAGTTCTAGCGGATGAGTTAATGCTGGATGATAAGGGTAAATACGGAGATAGTATTCCTGCCTTCCACAGAGTTCAGGCGCGTGGTTAAGTTCAAACAAGTGTTCCTGTGGCGAAACCATTCCAACACAGTCAAATTTGAAGCGCTTGAAATTGGTTAAGCGCATTCTTTTATACTGGCGACAAAGTAATAGTTCAACAACCACATCTTCTGGTTGTAAGCCATTTAACTTAACCGCAATCTTGAAATTTAAAAGATCGCCAAAATTAATTTGCCTCACAGGCGCATCAAGTCGTCTCACTGAGACCTGATTCCAGGCTTTCCTAATTTTGGCTTTCCAGGCCGCAACATTTCGAGCAATTGCATAATCATTATTTACAAAATGAGCGCCTTTCTTGTTTGCAGGAATATAGAATTTCTCAACATATTCGCTAACCATACGATTTGCATTGAAACATGGTAGTAACGAGGCCATCGAATACTTTGCCATTTTTACCCATTCTGCAGGATAGCCAAAACCATTACGACGATAATAAAGAGGAACAACTTGATCTTGCAAAATTTCATAAAAAGACTGGCTTTCATCCTGATCGCGCAGCACAGCCTCGGTATTTTCTGATGCGGGCTTTATGGCCCAACCATTCTTCCCATCATATCCCTCTCCCCACCAGCCATCTAGCACGCTTAAATTAATCGTACCATTAATTCCAGCCTTCATACCTGAGGTACCGCTTGCTTCCAGTGGAAAAATAGGACTGTTTAACCATACATCAACACCTGCAACAAGTCGGCGGGCCAATCGTAAATCATATCCCTCCACTAATAAAATTCGACCCTCGAACTCTGTCATACGTGACACATGGCTAATTCGACGAATTAAGTCTTGGCCCGGGATATCTGCTGGATGGGCCTTTCCGGCAAAAATAAGCACGACGGGATGTTCTTGATCAAGCAAGATTTTGCGTAACCAATCCAAATTTTCAAATAACAAAGTTGCACGCTTATAGGTAGCAAATCGGCGAGCAAAGCCTAACGTCAAAATATTAGGATTATTGGGATCAATCCATTTAAAAAGTCGATCGAGATGCGCCTCAGATCCATGATTCCGAGCATTTTGCTCCGTCAATCGGGCCCGGACACCATAAAAAAGCTGTGATTTGAGGGTTTGACGAACACTCCAAAATAAATGATCCGGAATCGCATCAATCTGTGACCAAAAACCTGGATCACACATTTTATCCCTCCACTCATGGCCCAAATAACGGTCAAATAAAACAGACCATTCCTGAGCTAAGAAAGTAGGTACATGAACGCCATTGGTAATATACGAAATTGGATTTTCTTCTGGTTCAATTTGTGGCCAGAGATCACGACATATATTAGCTGAGACATCACCATGGATCTTGCTGACACCGTTATGGGTTCGCGATAAACGAATTGCTAGCGCAGTCATGTTGAAGTCTTCATTCCCCGGCATATTCCCCAACGCCATGAACTCATTCCACGCAATTTTTAGATCATTACAAAATAGGCCAAAATATTCTTGCATCATGGCCTGGGTAAAATGATCATGTCCGGCTGGTACCGCTGTATGCGTAGTAAAAATGGTACTTGCCGCCACCGCTTCGAGTGCGCTAGCAAAATCGAGGCCTTGCTGTACTAAATTACGAGCACGTTCTAGCATCATAAATGCCGCATGACCCTCATTACTGTGCCAAACAGTTGGCTTAACCCCCATGGCATGTAGCGCTCTAACTCCCCCAATCCCCAGTAAGATCTCTTGCTGGATTCGCATGGTCTTATCACCACCATACAATTGATGCGTAATAAGCCGATCTTCATCAGAGTTATTCGGCAAATCGGTGTCGAGAAGAAATAAGCTGACATGACCAATAATGACACGCCAAACTTTTACATTGACACGCCGACCAGGCAAATCGATGTCAATATGCACTTCGGTTCCATCATCATGCAGCGCAGGTTCAACCGGTAAATCGCCAAAGTCTGAATCATTATAAATTGCACGTTGATTACCTTGGCTATCAATGGTCTGAGAAAAATAACCTTGCCGATACAACAACCCTACAGCAACGAATGGCAAGCATAAATCACTGGCTGCTTTACAGTGATCTCCCGCTAAAATACCTAACCCACCGGAGTAGACAGGCAAGCTTTCATGAAAACCAAATTCAAAGCAAAAGTATGCAATCTGATCTCGAGATTCAAGACCTTCAAATCGATTATATCGAGTCGGTTCTGAATGATATGAATCATAAGCAGACAACACACTGTTATAGCTAGCCAGGAAAGTTTGATCGCTTGCCGCTTTAAGTAGTAGCGACTCATCAACACGTTTAAGAAATGATTTGGGATTATGCCCAACTGCTTCCCATAACCGAGGGTCAATGCGGGAAAACAAAGTTCGAGTACTTCGATCCCAGCTATACCAGAGATTGTTTGCTAACTCTTCCAAACGCGACAAACGCGGGGGTATTTTAGGGTTAACTGTTATTGTAAACACCGATTTATTAATCATGCACTGCACTCCTTAATTGAAAGCTAGTCATCCGATATTGATGAAATGCTCACGATAGTATTTCAATTCGTTGATGGAATCATAAATATCTGACAACGCTTCATGCTTACTTTCTTTATTCAAACCAGACATAATCGAGGGTTTCCAGCGCTTGGCTAGCTCCTTGAGCGTACTAACATCAAGATTCCGATAATGAAAATAGGCTTCGAGTTTAGGCATGGAGCGAACCAAAAAACGTCTATCCTGACAAATCGAATTACCACACATGGGCGATGTTGCTAAGGGAACATAAGGCTGCAAAAATTTCAACATGATCTCTTGTGCTTCGGCTTCAGAAAGGGTTGACGCTTTGACCTTATCAATCAACCCAGATTTAGCATGAGTAGAGCGGTTCCATTTGTCCATGCCATCCAGAATGGATACGGGTTGTGCAATGACTAAAACAGGTGACTCAGCAACCACATTTAATTGCGAATCAGTAATAACTAACGCGATTTCGATAATGCGATCGCTGTCAGGATTCAATCCTGTCATTTCCATATCGATCCAGATGAGGTTGTTGCTATCCTGTGCCATAATGAGCTCTCGTGAATTATATTAGGTAGATTGTGTCATATTGCAAGTTACACGTCACTGTTACATCGTGCGCGTGCTTGATTAATCTCTTTTACTAAACACTATGCAAACTTTTACTGCTATTTTTATTGCTGCATTATTACTGACAACATGCATTGAACTATGGCTGGCGATTCGCCATGCCCGCCATGTTTGGTCAAATCGTGATCGAGTACCGAATGATTTTGCTGCGCAAATTGATTTGGCTTCTCATCAGAAAGCAGCTGACTATACGTGTACTAAAACCCGTTTTAGCTATCCCAGTATCGTTATGCATTCACTGCTGCTTCTTGTACTTACCCTGGGAGGTGGCTTAACGGTAATTTCCAACTTTTGGGCTGGCTGGTTAGAAGATCCAATTTTTCATGGATTGGCCTTGATTCTGACTACTGTTTTTATCCTCAGCGCAGTTGAAATACCTTTCAATTACTACCGAACCTTTGTGATTGAAGAACGATTTGGTTTTAATAAAATGAGCACCAGCATGTTTTTCTCAGACTTAATCAAGCAATACTTGCTTGGCTTAGTGCTGGGCGGCTTCTTGTTATTTAGTATTTTATGGTTGATGGAAAAAGCTGGGGAACTTTGGTGGTTATATGCTTGGATTGCTTGGATGGGATTTAATGTCTTGCTACTCTCAATTTACCCAACCTGGATCGCTCCGATTTTTAACAAGTTTTTACCCCTGGAAGATAATGCAC
>CAZIDT010000181.1:0-4050 GCA_964537855.1 uncultured Nitrosomonas sp. | reverse complement strand
AAGGAAATAAAAACTCGAGGGTGCTGCATACTTATACCAATTTATTGACATACTAACTAACTTTATAAATTTACAAAAATATATTCTACTCCATCGAAATCCTTAGTGATGCAGCTGCTGCCCAAGGAGAAAAGACGAGTGAAATCAATAGAAAAGCACCAAGCAATGAAAAATGAGCATCATAACCTAAACCTGCAGCACTTGCTTCAACTGCACCGGCTCCGAAAATTAATATTGGGATATAAAGTGGCAATACCAATAATGAAACTAATACGCCCCCTCCCCTAACACCTAATGTCAGCGCCGCACCAATTGCGCCAATCAAACTGAGTATCGGTGTTCCTATCAATAATGATAGTGTCAAAACACCCAGCGCTTCCATTGACAAATCGTATTGAATACCAAGAATAGGAGCCATCAATACTAAAGGCAAACCAGAAACTAACCAATGCGAGATCATCTTACCCAACACCAAAAGAAACAAAGGTGATGGTGCAATTAACAGTTGCTCTAATGTCCCATCCATATAATCAATGGAAAACAATCGACCAAGCGACAACATCGATGCAAGTAATGCTGCCACCCATAATACACCCGGCGCTATGGCCCTCAGAATATTCATCTCTGGGCCAACACCCAATGGAAACAGGCTAACCACAATAATAAAAAAAAACAAGGTGATCAACACATCCGATTGGCGACGCATTGCCAACATCAAATCTCTTCTGATTATCCACATCAACATTTTATTTCAATTCAAATGTAGATGATGAATCGCTGTTGCTGAAATATCGATGTCTTGATGAGTCGTTAGTATTACCATCCCACCTTGAGCAAGAAACCATTCTAATTTTTCTTTGATTAATTTTATAGCTGCTACATCCAATGCAGTAAGTGGCTCATCTAAAATCCACAATTTTGTTTTAACCAATAACAACCTAGCCAGAGATACTCTTCTTCTTTGACCTTGTGATAATACACGGGCCAGTAGATTTTCTCGTCCTTTTAAGCCAATTTGCTGTAGTGCCTCTAGTGCCATTTTATTATCAATGTGTAACCCAGCCAATGCACACGAAATCAATAGATTCTCAGCTGCTGTTAGATCATCCTTGATTCCTATCATATGACCCAGATAAGTAAGACAGCTATAGTACTGCTCTCCAAGCGATCGAATATTTGAACTATTCCAAGTAATCTGCCCAACGCTCGGTTGTGTTAATCCACATAACATTCTCAACAAGCTTGTCTTACCGCTACCATTAGGGCCATGGATTTGTAGTAACTCACCTGATCTTACTGAAAAATTAAGATCTGTGAATAAAATATGTCCTCCTCGTGTGCACTCTAGATTGGTAGCTGTTAGCATTTATTAATAAAACTAAATCTCAATTCGGAATCTCAACTTAATAACTCGATTTTTTACAGATCAAAATCATAAAACTCAAAACATGGTTAATGTTTAATGCGACACTAATCTTTTAGGCGCTATTCTATCAGCTAGAATAACTTCTCCTATTCCTAGGAAAACCCCTTGTGAGCTATATAATTTAACTTTCTCACCCACTGACAAACCATGCTGATTTTCCCCACTAATGGTTTGCCCATGAAAAAGCAAAGTCTCTTGATCGTCATCTAGCTCAACAGAATGATATCCTTGCAAAAGAGAATCCATCGGATGCAGAAGCAATTCATCTTGCACGTTCAGCTCTCCTTGAAATTGATCAAGCCCGCACGCTTGATCTAAGCAAAACGACCCGACCTGACTTCTACAAAGATCTGTTAAATAAGCGCCGCCCCATCCCATTGCCTTACCTATATCTTCAGCTAAAGTACGAATATATGTCCCGGAACTACATCTAACCCGAATCATCAATTGATCATTCTCACATTCTAACAAATTTATATCGTAAATATTTACTTCGCGCACTTTACGCTCGACAACGATATTTGCACGCGCATAATGATATAAAGGCTTTCCATTTAGCTTTAACGCACTAAATAGAGGTGCAATTTGACTAATTTTACCAAGGAAAGTATTCAGAATTTCTTGAACTCGAGAAGGATTCAATTCTACTTTATTTTCAAATCGATCATGAACCAGCTTAATTTCACCTTCTGCATCACCTGTCGTACTAATATACCCAAGTTTCAATGTAGCAAGGTAGGTTTTATCTGCATTTAATAGCATTGATGAAAACTTTGTTGCTTCACCAAAACATATCGTCAACAAACCTGTTGCCATTGGATCAAGTGTCCCCGCATGTCCTGCTTTAGATGCTCGGTAAAAACGTTTTACTACTTGTAGTGCGCGATTAGAGCTAATATATTTTGGCTTATTTAGCAGCAAGACCCCGTTAATCTTACGCTTAGCCCAAGATGTTGGGAAAGAATGGGAATCGACCAGCAATTTATCCACAATACAAATTCACAAGAATCTAACTCAGATTCTCCCATTTGCCACATCGATCAAATGCGAGAGATATGCGCCTCGTTCAATCGATTCGTCGTAAACAAAATGTAATTGTGGAAAAACTCTTAATTTAATTCTGCTGGCTAATTGTTTTCTTAGATAACCATTTGCACGCTGCAATCCTGCCTCAATTTCGCTATGGTTAGCATTACTATTATTCAATGAGGTATAAAAGATCTTTGCATGCGAATAATCTCTTGTAACCTCTACATCCGTGATCGTTATCATTCCAATGCGAGGATCTTTTAATTCATGATAAATTAAATCGGCCAGCTCTCGCTGAATTTGGTCAGCCAACCGTAATGCACGTGCATGACCTTTTGAAGACAGCGCACTCATATATCTTATAAAGTCCGCATTACCTCAACAACTTCATAGATCTCAAGCTGATCACCCACTTGGATATCATTATAATTCTTAAGCGATAGACCACATTCAAATCCTGCTTTTACTTCTCTCACGTCATCTTTAAAACGCTTTAAAGAATCGAGCCCGCAGCTATGGATTACAACCCCATCTCGCAATACTCTAACCATCGAATCCCGCTTGACTAAACCTTCGAGAACATAACACCCAGCAATCACACCAATTTTCGAAATTCTAAATATCTCTCTGATATCAACCAGCCCGATAATATTTTCTTTACGCTCAGGCAGCAACATACCTGAAAGAGCCTTCTTGATTTCATCAACCGCATCATATATCACATTATAGTAATGAACATCAACGCCTGTTGTGGCAATCAACTTCCGAGCTCCAGCATCTGCTCGGCTGTTAAATCCAATGACAATTGCTTTCGAAGCAAGCGCCAGATTTATATCTGACTCAATAATTGCACCCACACCACTATGAATGATATTAATTTTCACTTCATCCGTCGCAAGTTTCTGCAATGCGTAAGCCAATGCTTCAGCTGATCCCTGAGCATCAGCCTTAATGATCAGATTGAGTATTTTAATATCATCTTTCTGATTAAAAACCTCCTTTATCTTAGTCACTTGGCGCTGATCAAGTCTCACATCTCTGAACTTTCCTTGACGGAAAAGTGCAATCTCCCTTGCACGACGTTCATCTTCTAATGCAAGAACCGTCTCACCTGCAACTGCCACATCCGACAAACCCTGAATTTCTACAGGAATAGAAGTGCTCGCACTCTCAATGGGATTACCATTCTCATCCAGCATTGCTCTAACTCTTCCAAATGCCGCACCAGTCAGTAATACATCCCCTCGCTTTAACGTTCCTGACTGTATTAGGATTGTAGCTACCGGCCCTCGACCCTTATCCAATCGTGATTCAACGACAACCCCTTTAGCAGGCGCTGCTTTAACAGCCTTAAGCTCAAGAACTTCTGCTTGAAGCAAAATACTCTCTAGCAGCTCATCAATGCCCAAGCCCGTTTTCGCTGAAACACCAACAAAGATGACCTCTCCACCCCAATCCTCAGCCACTACCCCATGAGTGACTAACTCTTGTTTAATCCGCTCAAAATTGGCTTCAGGCTTATCCATCTTATTTACAGCAACAACTATCGGTATTTTCGCTGCTTTAGCGTGGTGGATCGCTTCAATGGTTTGCGG
>CAZIDT010000180.1:0-4091 GCA_964537855.1 uncultured Nitrosomonas sp. | reverse complement strand
GCATTCATTCCAAATCAATAGCGTCATTGACAACCATAATGAGCTTCAGTACATTGAGTTCCGTTCTATCGAAAAATAATTTTTTCCTAGATCGATTTGCAAGACGTTTTTTTACTAAAATTATGGAGCGTGAATTATGGTAAGACAGACTTTCATTGCATTAACAGCCTCATTATTGTTACTTCCTATTGCGGCTTCGGCTGCAGGTTATGGCCAAGCGGGTTGTGGTCTCGGTTCAATGATCATCGGCTCTAAGCCAGGGATGGAACAAGTATTTGCGGCAACCACCAACGGAACGTTTGGATCTCAAACTTTCGGAATTACTTCTGGAACTTCCAATTGTGGTGACCACGGTCTGGTTAATTTGAGCAAAGAACGCGAAGTATTTGCTCAGGAAAATTATACGAGCTTAATTAAAGAGATGGCACAAGGTAAAGGGGAAAACCTCTCAACGTTGGCGAGCTTGTATCAATGCCCGTCTACCACACATCGTGAGTTTGGTACGTTGGTACAAGAGAAATTTGATGTTTTAGTCGCAAACGATCAAACCACTTCAACTGAATTATTGAGCAAGCTTGATAATCAATTGATGCAACACCCTAAATTAGCGCAATCCTGCAATATCAAATTATCTGCACTCAATTAATCGTCTTTAAGGTAGATATGAAGTTATCTCATATCTACCTATCCTGTGGGTGTTAATCGTTACTTTGTGTCATCTTCCATCCGTAGCATTGGTTTAGTTATCTGGCTTTTTCTGTTTGCACCGCTCACGCTAGCGAATGATAATGAGCCAGCTAACTATTTATTAGCACTACAACAAGAAGCGCAGCAGAAACAATTAGCTCAAACGCGTGTCTGGCATCGGTTGCTCAAATATAATCCGCGATTATTGGGTGGCGTGATCAGTGAGGCCGATGGTTTAGATTTTTTTAATGCTCCGCAGGGAAAAACGGATCCAGAGGCTGAATTGGCCGCAACGATCGCGAGCTTTTTTGTACCACTTGCTGAAATCCCTGAAGGTAAAGAACATCCGCAGTGCAATTTTCCTGCACGCTTTAAATGGCTCAATCAGCAGCTTGCATTTGATCCTCGACGCCTCAGTATCCAAACCTGTGATCGCCTGGATCGATGGCTCGATGTATTAGATCCAGTCGGCGTTACCTTAGTATTTGCTTCCTATTTTATGAATAACCCGGCTTCGATGTTTGGTCATACGCTCATTAGGATTGATAGCCGTAGAACCGGTCCTGATAATCGTTTGCTGAATTATGGCGCAAATTATGCTGCGATACCGGATACCGATAATGCTTTCTTATACGCCTTGAAGGGTTTGATCGGATCATTTCAAGGCCGTTTTGCTATTTTTCCTTATTACACCAAAGTCCAAGAATACAATAATTGGGAAAGTCGCGATCTTTGGGAGTACGAACTTCAATTCAAAGAAGATCAGCTACAAATGTTATTGCTGCATTTATGGGAGCTCGGTGGTACTTACTTTGATTATTATTATTTCCAGGAGAATTGTTCCTATCATGTGCTTTCATTGCTGGAAATCGCCAATCCTGAATTACATTTGAAAGATTCATTCTTTTTTAGTGTTATTCCTGCAGATACGGTAAAAGTGGTTTTGGCGCAGGAAGGATTAGTTAAGCAAGTCGTCTACCGTCCTGCTGTATTGAATTTAATGAACGATAAACGCCTCAAGATGGCAACCGATGAACAGGCGGCTTTCGAGGATTTGATCAAGGGTGAAATCGCGATCGAAAGCCATGCTTTTACCCGACTTCCAGCTCGCTCTCAAGCGAACTTGCTCAATGCGTACATGGATTACCTTCAATACTACAGTATGCAAACGGACAGCAATAATGAAATCAAGATTCCTAGGGCGGTTCTGCTAGCCAGGAGTCGACTGCCTCCGACTGAAGACGACGATAATCAAACCATTCGCTTTTCAAGTCCCCCCCATCAGGGGCATGGCACAGATCGCTTTCGTTTGGGTTGGGGGCATAATGACCGTGAGCCATTCATGGAGTTTGCCTATCGCCCAGCCTATCATGATCTCATGGCTAAAGATGTAGGCTATGATAAAAATTCTGAAATCATTTTTATGGATTTCAAGCTGCGCTACTACCTCGAGTCGGAACGTGTTAGGTTGGATCAAGCTAAACTCTTATCGATTACCTCATTTAATCCTTATGATCCCTTGTTCGTTCGGACTTCTTGGCGGGGGGAAGTTGAAATTGATACGTTGAGAGATCGGGATTGCCATTATTGCAATGTTTTTAGAGGAAGCTATGGAAGGGGAATGGCTTACCGTCCCGCGTTTTTCTCACCATTATTATTATTTTCTTTTATTGATGTCAAAACAGAATTTTCACCTCATCTAAATCAAAATTACCGCTTGGGTGGTGATATCGAGGTGGGCGCATACTATGATGTCACGGATAATTTGCGGATTAAGTTTGCGGGAAGCTATCAGATTTATTTCTTAGGTGAGAGTAAGCGCTTTTTTACAGCGCACTGGTTGACTCGTTATGCGCTAGCTCAGGATCTCGATATCAGGATGGAATTGAATCGCTACGATCATAACCATGAGGGCATTGTTTCGATCAATTATTTTTTCTAACTCAATTATTGTTGTCGAGCTGGGTTAGGAAATTTAGGAATTCAGCGCGATATTTTTTATCATGTTGCCAAAACACATCGGTATGAGTTCCGTTGGGGATGCGCCATATCGATTTCGGTTTTGCAAGTTTTTCATAAATTGCTTCACCAAATTGAAGCTCAACTACTTTATCTTGCTGCCCATGAATCACCAGTACCGGTGTTGGCGCGATCGTATCTAAATGAGTGGGTGCCCAATGATCGCTTAGCAATAAATAGCTCAAAGGTTGCAATGGCCAAGTAAACCAGTGCTGTGAGAGCTTATGTCGCGCAATCTGTTGAAATGAATCGAAAGCGCTATCTGCAACGACTAACTTTAAGTTCATATCCATTCGCTTATCGATGACTGTTCGAAGCGCGATAATGCTGCCCATGCTCTGGCCATAGATAATAATCGGGAGATTTTGGTCATCACGACTGATTACCCAGTTGATGGCTGCATGCCCTGATTCTACGCAACTTTGTGGTGTCGGTTTTCCTTCGGATAACCCATAGCCGGGGTAATCAAAAATAAAGAAGTTATAGCCTTCAGCACTAATCCAGGCGAGATGCATGAAATGCGAGGTTAAATTTTCTGCATTGCCATGAAAAAAAATGACCGTACCCTTGGCTGGCGTAATTTTGGAGGAAAACCACCATCCATGGAGTTTTCTTTGAGCCGCATCAAAAAAATAAATATCGGTAGGGGAAAACCCAACTGACTTAGGGTCATAGTAAAGTCGATTTTGATTGGGATAATAGAGAAGATTTGAGCACCCCGCTATCAATAAGGTGCTCAGTAGGATGAGTAAATGAAGTGCTTTCATTTAAATATAGATTGGTTGGCGATTTTGCAAATACAGCGCTGTGCGTGTCGATTTATTTTACATTTTAAGTAAATAATGAGGTTAATTTTTAGGAGTCTTTTGGTGGTCCTTAAGATCGAAACACGTTTAAGTATAGTGAATTTCCTAAATTAACTGAATGATTAGTGTTGATTTCATAGACTCAACGTTAAATCGCAAGTTTTTTATTTTTTTCCAGAATCGACGGGCAATCGCAATTTATCTCATCGTCGATTTTATTTACACTTTTTGTCTCGGTGATTTTAAAGGAATATAACTATCTGTTATTAAAAGCTAAATTGTTCCTATGAATTTGGCATGATTATTGCTGTTCTATGGGTGCGTTATGGTTAAATCTGCAATTTTTTTAACCATATTTTGGAGATTCAAATGAAAACAGTGTTACTTGCTGTATGTGCGGTGTTTGCTTTGTCGGTGGGTCAGGTTAGTGCGGCAATTATCAGTTTCTCATTTTCTGGTGATTTCGCAACCGATGATGATGTGGAACTCATTAATTTTACCGTTGATGGGCCATCTATAGTTACACTTCGCACATGGTCTTATGCTGGCGGCACAAACGCAGAAGGCGCCACGATAGAT
>CAZIDT010000179.1:0-4098 GCA_964537855.1 uncultured Nitrosomonas sp. | reverse complement strand
AGGGTTATATTTAGTTAATCATTGAATTTAGAGTATGTAATATGCCAACCTATATTTTTATAGCATTGCTAACCCCTTTCATCATGCTGAGTTCATTTACCTACAGTGCTTCCAAGCTACCCGCAACTGTAAAAGTAAATTCAGAAGCCTTGACATCAGAACCTATGTGCGACCCAGTCATCGCACCCTCATGGCGTGAGGCGCAAGAGATTGAAGGTGTCAAAATTGAAGCTTCTCCCGTCTGCAGCCCAGATAACCCAGCTTGGATTGCGGCAGCGGTTAAAGGTACCAATAACATATCCATGGATACTTTGATGAGAACAGGTTTATCCCCAGATGCCATTATCAAAACCGATGATATCGATGGTGACGGTGATCCTGATCGGATTACAATTAGACTGGAAATTATGGAGCTTAACGGTAAATCACCTGATTTCCCTGGTATCGTCCCCACTTTTGATATTGCACCTGGTATACAGCCTGGTGCTTGGGTATTCTCGCCAAAGATGAGTGGTATGTCGACTGAAAATTTTGAAAGCATACGCGCTAACCCCTTACTCCGATTACCCTCACCAGTTATCCGAGTTGAAGTAGGTGATATTGTCCAAATTGTACTAGAGAATACGCACTATTTTCCTCACAGTATTCACCTTCATGGTGTTGATCACCCTTTTGCACACCACGAACATGGCGGTCAAGATGGTGTTCCGCAAACAAGTGAAATTGAGTTGATGCCTGGTGATCGCCGTGTTTACCAATTCCAGGCACGTCAACCAGGAACAATGTTCTATCATTGTCACGTACAAACTCATACCCATTTGGCGATGGGTCTCGCAGGAATGATTATTATCGAAGAAAACAGGCCTAACAACTGGCTACAAACACTCAATATCGGCGCTGGCCATGTTCGTCACCCTTCCGTAGCAGTGCGTGAGCATTACGATCAGGAATATGATTTACATTATCATGCGATGGATAAAGAATTAGGCCAAATCATTCAGCAGCACAACGATCCAAGATTGATCGCGCGTGATATGAATCAGCGCTATGATATAACTGATTCAACTGAGGATTACTATACCTTGAATGGCCTCTCCTTCCCATACACATTGCGAGAATCCTTAATCGTGGTTGAACCAGATCAGAAAATAAAGCTTCGCCTTCTAAACAGTGGTGGAGAGTTAATTGCTATTCACACACATGGCCACCATGCAACGATTACCCATTACGATGGTGTAGAACACAATCCCGTTGCTCAAATCATGCGTGATGTATTTGATATGGCACCCGCTCAGCGACTAGATCTAAAATTAGAAACAGTCAACGATGGTAAACATAGCTACGGTGAAGGTGATTGGTTAATTCACGATCACCGTGAGAAAGGGATTACGACTAATGGTATGGCCGAGGGTGGCAGCATGAGTTCAATTGTCTATAAATCCTATCTAGGTGAGAACAACATGCCCAAAGTTAGCCATTTCGGAATTGATCTAAACAAATATTTCACCAAGGAATATTACGAAAGGAGATTGCCGGTATGGCAAGATCTTGATGAGTGGTCCAGCTTAGGTTCTCCAGGAGAACGATCTGGATTAGAAGACAAAACTCAAACATCTTTAATTTACGGGGTTATCGGCCTTTTAATTGGATTGTTCCTTTACTGGATATTTTCTAAACGAAAATTTCTCAAACAAGCTTCGCTTGGGATGGTTTCACGTATGAAAGAAAGCAGTGGAGGCAATCACTAATGAAAAAGAATTTTTTATCCTTATTGATTGCTGGAATTTTTACTATTGGCACCAGCGCAGTTGCACAAGAACCAAGCAAACCCAAAGATGAGCATGTGCACCATGATCACAGTGGTCACAACATGAGTCAAAATACTGAGCAAGCAGCTGACCATGAGCATGACCATCATGACCACAGTGAGCACGATAAACATCAGCATTCGAGTGATCATACAATGACTCACGAACATGATCACACCATGGATCATAGTACTCAAAGCACGCATTCATCCGATCATGCAGCTAGCAGCACTGATAATCACCACCATCATCATATGGATCATGATCACATTATGGATCATGAAGGTACAATGATTATGGGGCAAAATTTCGACAAGCTGCCGAGTAGCTGCCAAAGTATCTCGGAAGAAGTTGAAATTACGGTACGAGCAGGTAGAAAATATTCAGCTAACTTTCCAGGTACTGCATTTGCATTCGATAAGCAACAATGGAATGTAAAACCCTGTGCCAAGGTTACATGGCATTTTGTCAACGAAGATAATATTCGCCACCAATTCATGATGCATGGATTACCCAAATACCTCTATAAGCTTGGTATGTTTCATTTGGAAGTAACAGGGCCTAAAACTGTGTCTGGAACTATGATCGTGCCCGGAAAAGACGAAACTTTTCTAGTTCACTGTGATATTTCACATCATATGGAAAAAGGCATGAAAGCCCAACTCGTGGTAGGTAAAGGTGGAACTGATATTCCAAGTATTCCAGGAGTAACACCTTACAATATTACTGATACCTATGAAGCGGAGAACTTGCCAAAAATAGAAGATAAAGCGGAATCAAGCAAAACGGTCCGCCAAATTACTCAGTTCACTAATGATAATTTGCAAACCTATGGCATAATGATTCTTGGCGTTCTACTCGGGCTACTTTTTATTCCTTTAATTAGGCTGATTCCATGGTTTAAGAAGAAAGTCGAAAGTAATTAAAAAAACAAAAGGCCAGAAAAACTGGCCTTTTGTTTTTTACTTCTTGTTTTTAAAAATCATACTATATCTCACTGATACTATGCTTGTTTTGGATTCTTAGCTGATTTGGATTGATCTGAATAAATTAATATTGGCTTAATATCACTATTCACTGAACCATAATCAATCACAACTTTTTGTACATTTTCTAGGGAAGGCAAATCGTACATAATATCAAGTAAGGTTTCTTCAAGAATAGATCTCAAACCACGCGCGCCTGTCTTCCTCAATAGCGCCTTCTTAGCGATTGCTTTAAGCGCTTGATCACGGAACTCTAACTCAACACCACCTTCCATATTGAATAATTTCCAATATTGTTTGACAAGCGCATTCTTAGGTTCGGTTAAAATTTGAATTAATGCGGCCTCATTCAATTCATCGAGTGTAGCAACAACTGGCAAGCGTCCTACAAACTCTGGTATCAAACCATATTTAATTAAATCTTCAGGCTCAATTGATTTTAGAATTTCATTAATTTCTTTCTGGTTCTTACGGCTAATTACCTCTGCACCAAAACCAATACCACCTTTCTCAGATCGAGCTTGAATAATTTTATCTATACCATCAAATGCCCCTCCACAAATAAAGAGAATATTTGTAGTATCAATTTGAATAAATTCTTGATTTGGATGCTTACGCCCACCTTGGGGTGGAACTAAAGCAGTAGTTCCTTCAATCAATTTCAATAATGCTTGTTGGACACCCTCACCCGAAACGTCTCTGGTAATTGACGGATTATCAGATTTACGCGAAATCTTATCAATCTCATCTATATAAATTATACCTTGCTGCGCCTTCTCTACATCATAATTACATTTTTGCAATAATTTTTGGATGATATTTTCTACGTCTTCACCAACATAACCCGCTTCAGTAAGCGTTGTCGCATCAGCAATAATGAATGGTACATCTAATAAACGCGCTAGTGTTTGCGCAAGTAATGTTTTCCCTGAACCAGTAGGCCCAATCAATAATATGTTACTCTTGGCAAGCTCTATATCATCAGCATCTAGAGTTTTGGATATCGTTCTTAGACGTTTATAGTGATTGTACACTGCAACAGATAAAATCTTTTTCGCAGATTCTTGCCCTATCACATATTGATCAAGAATCGAACAAATTTCTTTCGGTACCGGTAAGTTAGATTTAACAAATTTAGCCGTTTCAATCGTTTGCATCTCTTCGCGAATAATGTCATTACATAAATCTATACACTCATCGCAGATAAATACAGAGGGTCCAGCAATTAGCTTCCTTACTTCGTGCTGACTTTTTCCGCAAAAAGAACAATACAGTAGCTTATCGCTATTCATTTTTTCAGACAT
>CAZIDT010000178.1:0-4126 GCA_964537855.1 uncultured Nitrosomonas sp. | reverse complement strand
ATTTTAGCCTATGTTAAGCACGAATTATCGAAACCCTCAAGTATTAATCGTGGTGGCTTAGATTTATTACCTTGGCCCCATGTTGATTTTGCTAAATTTGGACCCATAGAATTAAAGTCATTAAGTCGCATCAAACAAATATCAGGAGCAAATCTACACCGAAACTGGGTCATGATTCCACATGTCACCCAGTTCGATGAGGCCGATATTACTGAACTCGAATCTCTCAGGAAAGAACATAATGAATCCCAAGCAGCGAATGGAGCTAAGCTAACCATTCTGGCATTCTTAATAAAAGCGACGACGGCCGCATTAAAAAAATTTCCGGAGTTTAATGCCTCACTTGATAACAGCAATGGAGAAGCCAATCTAATCCTGAAACGCTACTATCATTTGGGCTTTGCGGTCGATACGCCCAATGGGCTTGTTGTTCCCGTTATACGCGATGCTGACCAGAAAGGCGTAATCACGATTGCTGAGGAGCTTGGGAAACTATCAGCACTTGCTAGAGATGGAAAGTTAAAACCAACGGATATGCAAGGCGCTAGTTTCACGATATCCAGCCTTGGCGGCATCGGTGGAACCGCGTTTACCCCCATTATTAATGCGCCTGAGGTTGCAATTCTGGGTGTTTCTAAAGCTAGCTTGAAACCGGTTTATCGCAATGGAGAGCTTGTGCCACGATTAATTGTTCCACTTTCGCTATCCTACGATCATCGTGTCATCGATGGCGCATCAGCAGCACGTTTTACTTCCCACCTGTCGAGTATTCTTGCTGACATGCGTCTTGCACTCTTTTAAGTGATGATTTTGGGGATGGCTCAATACTATTAGCTTCGTTGTCGACCACAGTTTAGTGAAAACCGAATACACATTAATTGGTATTTACGGTGGTACCTTTGATCCTATTCATTATGGTCATTTAAGAATTGCGGAAGAGCTTCTAGAAATATTGCAGCTGGATGAATTACATTTTCTTCCAGCTGGACGGCCACGGTTACGAAATCAGCCGATTGCCTCGCGGCATCAACGTTGCGTTATGCTAAAAAAAGCGATTAGAAATAACCCCAAATTTAGACTAGACTCTCGAGAAATTAGGAAAACAGGTGAGAGCTATAGTGTCGAAACCTTAAGAGCATTGCATCAAGAGTTCTCGGATAAGCACGTTGCTTTTTGCTTTATATTAGGAGCTGATGCGTTTCTAAAATTACCGAGTTGGTACCAGTGGCATGATCTATTCAAGTTTTGTCATCTAATCGTAGTGAATCGCCCTGGTTTTAACCAGATAGGCCGGCAAGCTGAGCTTCCGCAAGAACTAGCTGGTGAGTGTCGGAATCGTTGGGTAGAACGAACGGACTTATTAAAGCAAAATGCGTCAGGCCATGTATATTGTGCTTCTACGACCCTTTTGGATATTTCTGCAACGACTATTCGGCATGCAATCCTAGCAGGAAAGAGCATACGTTATCTATTACCCGATAGCGTATTAAACTATATTTATACTTTTCATGTGTATCATGGAGAAAAATGAACACGAATCAATTAATTAAATTAACGATTGCAGCACTCGAAGATCTTAAAGCTAACGATATTACCGTTCTTGAAGCCGAAAAGAATGTTTCTTTATTTGATTATATTATCGTTGCGAGTGCAACTTCATCTCGACAAGCAACCGCCATAGCTAATCACATCCGTGAAAAAATTAAATCAGCAGGTGGAACAGTATATGGAATCGAAGGTGAACGCTCGGGTGAGTGGTTATTAGTGGATTTGGGGGATGTAATCGTTCATATCATGCAACCTACAACACGGGCTTATTATAATTTGGAAGCCTTATGGTCTGAATCTGCTACCTTTCAACACCATCCGTGATCTTAATATGAAGTTAAATGTCCTGGCAGTAGGAAATAAAATGCCAGACTGGATAGAATCAGGGTTTATGGAATATCGTAAACGCATGCCACGAGAACTATCCATTGAATTGATTGAAGTAAAACAGGCTAAAGATAAAAATCGTGAACAATCACTCATATCAGAATATGAACGAATTGAAAAAGTACTGCCTGCCGCTAGCTATATTATCGCAATGGATGAACAAGGAAAGCAATTATCAACCCAAGAGCTAGCGACATCCATGGAAAATTGGATGGATTTGGGGAAAGATATTACCTTTATCATCGGAGGTGCGGAGGGTTTACATACAGATATCAAGCAGAAAGCTGATCAAATCATGTCTCTTTCAAAGATGACGCTTCCACATGGTCTAGTTAGGGTGTTATTGGCTGAACAATTATATCGTGCTACAACAATTCTCAAGCATCATCCCTATCATCGTGCATAGATAGGGTGTTTAAAGGATAATCACGGTAAGATAGAGTTTTTGCTACGATCCCGAGTTAAAAATTATGGCTTATACTGAAAATCAGATATATCTCGCATCTCGCAGTCCTCGAAGGCGTGAATTACTAAAACAAATCGGTATTAAGCATAGTGTTTTATTGATGCGAGAAACGATGACTCGGTCTGTTGATATTGATGAGACGCCTGATGCAAATGAATCTCCAGCAGATTATGTTTATCGGATGGTACATACCAAGGCAGATGCGAGTTGGAGGAGGTTAATACAACGTAAGTTGCCGATTCTTCCGATTCTAGTTGCCGATACAATTGTGGCGCTTGATGGTTGTATACTCGGTAAACCGAGAGATGCTGCACATGCTGAAGAGATGCTGATATCGCTTTCGGGCAGAACCCACCAAGTATTAACAGCGATTGCATTGAGCATGCACGGCGATGTAAAACATCGATTGTCGATCACAACGGTACGTTTCCGCGAAATAGGGAAGCGTGAGATACAAGCTTGTATCAAAGGCGGAGAAAGTCATGATAAAGCGGGCGCTTATGCAATTCAAGGAATGGCTGCTGCTTTTATCGTAGAAATCTATGGTAGCTATAGTGGCGTAGTTGGTTTACCTTTATTTGAAACGGCCCAACTTCTTGAAGAATCAGGGATAGAGCTTTTTTCTTAGTCGGTATTTTTTGTTTCGATTGCTTTAGTATGAACAGTGAAATTCTCATTAATATGACCCCTCAAGAGACGCGCGTCGCTGTCATTGAGCAGGGAGTAGTTCAAGAATTGCATATTGAAAGAACCAGTAGCCGTGGTATTGTGGGGAATATCTATAATGGTCGTGTGAGTCGAGTATTGCCGGGAATGCAATCCGCTTTTATTGATATTGGCCTAGAACGTGCAGCTTTTCTACATGTTGCAGATATTAAAGAGTTTGGATCAAATACAGATAGCGCTAAACCCATAGAACGCTTACTGTTCGAAGGTGCTAGCATCTTAGTTCAAGTAATCAAAGATGCGATTGGTACAAAAGGTGCTCGCCTTTCAACGCAAATTAGTATCGCTGGACGCATGCTAGTTTATTTGCCCCACGAGTCCCATATCGGTATTTCTCAGCGCATTGAAGATAATGCTGAGCGTGAATCGTTGCGAGAAAAGCTGCAGCACGTCTTACCCCCAGAAGATAAGGGAGGGTATATTATCCGAACGATGGCAGAAGCCGCGAGTGAATCTGATTTACAGGCAGACATCGAATATTTGCATAAGCTTTGGCACGATATTCAAAATAAATCCTTGTCAGCTAGCCCACCAGCATTACTTTATCAAGATCTCGATTTAAGCCACCGAGTACTCAGAGATTTCGTGGACGAAACGATAACCGGTATTGTTGTCGATTCGAGAGAAACACATCAGAAACTAAAAGCATTTGCTCAAAATTATATGAGCAATGTTACTGATAAAATCGATCACTACACGGGTGAACGTCCCTTATTCGATTTATATGCTGTTGAAGAAGAAATCGAGAAATCCCTGTCACGACGTGTCAATCTGAAATCAGGCGGTTATGTCATCATCGACCAAACTGAAGCCCTAACGACCATGGATGTTAATACCGGTGGCTTTATTGGGGTTCGTAATTTTGATGATACGATTTTTAAGACTAATCTCGAAGCGGCTCAAGTAATTGCGAGACAACTCCGACTCAGAAATTTGGGTGGAATTATCATTATCGATTTCATTGATATGGAAAATCAGGAACATCGAAATGCTGTTCTC
>CAZIDT010000177.1:0-4130 GCA_964537855.1 uncultured Nitrosomonas sp. | reverse complement strand
CTTCTCCACGAAATTTGTGCGGATGTTAAGCGCTAAATTCAACCCCATTTTGGAGTAAGCCAACGAGGTTAATATTGGTCTCGTTGATGGTTGCATTGGCAGCGAGAATCAATAACTCAGCTTGAGTTAAGGTGCCTCCGTTGCCTTTGAGCATCCCTACATAAAGATCTCGATCTGATTCGGAGGGTAACTCTCCAACCACATTTCGGTAAACGTGATTAACGAACGCTTCATTGCTACTAGAACCCGTCATGGATTGAAACAGCGCAGAATTGACAACGAGCTCACTCACACTGAGCAAAGATTGACCACTATCAAATAATTGCAGACCGATGGCAACATATTCAGGAATAATATTATCAGCATCAAATGCCGCCCCAATGATGCGGACTGTATTGCCAGCTGATTGTTCTTTTGCAAGATCAAAGGCCAGATTTTTGTCGAGAAAATCGAGCCGTTCCATACTAATCAGAGTATCCGTGCCGTCTGGTCCAGTAACCGTTAAACCATCTTTATTGGGGCTAATGGAATAGTCAGACTTATTCTGAGTATATACAGCCGTATCGATTCCTGTTCCGCCATTCAGTAGATCATTACCCAGTAGTCCATTTAAACGATCATTGCCACCACCAGCTTCAATCGTGTTGTCTGCATTGGTTCCAACAAGCTGATCAGGCCCATTCGTTCCAAGAATCGTATTGCTAGGAACGATGGCAGTTGCTCCCGCAAAATTTTTGGGTGAATTGACTTGGATTATGCCATTACGGTCGATTGAATGTATACCATTAACAGGCAAGTTAGTGTAGATCACAGCATCGACACCAGCAAAATCAACGGTTGCACTGCCACTTGTAAACAGAAATCCATCCGGAATGATGAAATCAGGCGTGACGATATTTAAGTTAGCAAAGCCTTGAGTAGCAATCAAAACTGATTTATTGGCAGTATTCGGGTTTGGTAAATTTTTGGTGAAAGTCAATGAATGAACCGTGGCACCTTGTGTCACCTCAATAGATTGATTTTGCCAGAACGATTCGCCATTGATATTACCAATCGTGAGCTCGATGAATTGGATCGATCCGCTTGCATTCGAATAAAGCTCATTAATGCGAAAAAGATGAAATGACATATTACCTCCTTTGAATAAAGGGATTGGGGTAGTGATTATCCGTAACCATTTGCCAAGACAGTTTACTTTAATTCATTTGCTTGAGTAGGAGAAAGTGCAATTTTTCAACAATAGCGAGCGTGTTAGTGTTATAAATGATAATTGAAGATTCATCGTAATAGAGGCAAGGCAGCAATACCTGCACCGCTCAATTGGGCGATTTGATATCGATAGATTCATTTGAGAACGATGTTAAGACCTGTACACCAATTACCTGTCAAAATCTTACCGCAGCCTGATGAAACCACCTGTGGGCCGACTTGTCTCCAAGCGATCTATCACTATTGGGGAAAACCTGAGTCGCTAAAAAATATCATCGCACGGACACGTAAGCTAGAAAGTGGGAGCGGGACATTTGATGTGTTTCTGGCTTGCGATGCCTTAGCGAATGGTTTTCAAGCAACTATTTATACCTATAATCTCATGGTGTTTGATCCGAGCTGGTTTGTTGCGGGTGTAGACATCGCAGAACGGTTAACGCAACAACAAAAGGCTAAAACGGATCGTCGTCTTAGCTATGTAACCGAAGGTTACTTAGAATTCCTGAAACTTGGAGGGCGCTTACGATTGGTTGATCTTTCGCATGCGCTGATTCATGGACTGCTAAGGCGTGGACTACCTATTTTGACAGGATTAAGCTCGACATTCCTGTATCGTGCTGCACGTGAATATGGTCCGCATGATATCCCGGATGATATTCGTGGACAACCAGCCGGGCATTTTGTCGTCATCACTGGCTACAATCGTGCCAAGCGCACGCTTTTGGTCGCTGATCCGTATGGGCCAGTCCAAGCCTATTGGAGCAATATTGATCGCGTCATTGGTGCAATATTACTGGGTATCGTAACGTATGATTCAAATTTGCTCGTCATTCATTCTGCCTCCAAACTTGACGACGGTCAGCAAATCACATGAGTACACTCGTAATTGTTAACAATCCTCACGATTGGCCCTTGCAAATTCCCGATGTGACGGTGATTTCTGCAAGGGTTTATTTAACAAATCCAACGTATAGCGGGCAATTAAGAGCCCGTGTCATCAATTTATGTAAATCCTATCGATATCAGAGTTTGGGTTACTATGTTTCGCTGCTGGCAGAAGCACGCGGCCATAAACCTTTTCCTCGAGTCAATGCGATCGAAGATTTACAGACTCCCAGTTTGGTTCGGTTATTGACTCAAGATTTGGAAGATTTAATCCAAAAATCACTGGTTTCGATTAAGGCAAAGCAATTTGAGCTCAGTATCTATTTTGGTCGCAATGTGGCGAAACATTACGATTCATTGAGTCGTCACTTATTTAATTTACTGCAAGTTCCTTTGTTGCGCGTTTATTTCGATCGCCACGATACCCAATGGCGAATTCATCGTATTGCAACGATTGCTTCTAACGATATTCCCGTACAGCATCAAGCGTTTGTTCTTGAAGCTGCGACCGACTATTTTTCAGGTCGTAAACCTTGGCCACAAAGTAAAGCTGTTCCAGCGCGATATGATCTTGCCATTCTGCATGATCCTGAAGATCCGGAACCGCCTTCAAATGCAGTTGCGATGAAGTTGTTTGAAAAAGCGGCAGAAAATTTAGGGTTACATGTCGAGTTTATTACTCGCGCAGATTTAGGCAGATTGCCCGAATTTGATGCGTTATTTATCCGTGACACGACTTATGTTGATCATTATACCTATCGTTTCTCTCGCCATGCTGCGGCAGAAGGATTGGTGGTGATTGATGATCCCAATTCCATTCTGAAATGCAATAACAAAGTTTATTTGGCTGAATTGCTGACGCGCCATCGTATTTCGATACCGAAGACATTGCTGATACATCGCGATAATGTACAACAAGTTATTCCTACGCTTGCTTTGCCATGTGTGCTTAAGCAGCCCGATAGTTCTTTTTCGATGGGCGTAACCAAAGCTGAATCGGAAAGTGAATTACAGCAGAAAGTTGAAAACTTACTGAAAAAATCCGAATTGATCGTCGCTCAAGAATACTTGCCAACTGAGTTTGATTGGAGAGTTGCGATTCTTGATCGTAAGTTGCTATTCGTTTGTAAGTATTATATGGCACCTGGCCATTGGCAAATTATCAAGCATCGTGAGCAAAAACAGGATTATGTCGAAGGAGCCGCGGTGGCTATTCCCTTTGAAGAAGTACCGACGAAGGTAATTCGCTTAGCCCTTAAAGCTGCGAATTTGATTGGCGATGGATTTTATGGAGTAGACATCAAGCAAGTAGGAAAACGTTATTACGTGATCGAAATTAACGATAATCCCAATGTAGATGCCGGGAATGAAGACGGACTTCTCAAGGAAGCTTTATATCAAAGGGTGATGGAAGTCTTTTTACATCGAATCGAGGCACGTAAGCATGGAGATCGACGGTGAAGGCACGCATACCAGCTTTCTCGGGGTATGGAATTGAACTCGAATATATGATCGTTGATCGCGATACGCTGTCGATCAAACCCATTGCAGATAAGTTGTTACATCAGTTAGCAGGAACGGATACGGATGAAATACGGTGCGGAAAGTTGGCTTGGTCGAATGAGCTCGCCCTACACCTTCTTGAGCTTAAAAATAGTTACCCTGAGTCGACTTTAGCGAGCTTACCCAGCTATTTTCAAAATGAAATCAACCGCGTCAATGCAGAGCTGGGGGGAATGAATGCTCGGTTGATGCCAACCGCGATGCACCCTTGGATGAATCCTCGCGTGGAAACGCAACTATGGTCTCATGCTCATGCGGAAATTTATCAGGCTTATGACCGCATCTTTGATTGCAAACGCCATGGTTGGGCAAATTTGCAAAGCATGCACTTGAATTTACCATTCTCAGATAACCTGGAATTTGTTCGCTTACATTCAGCGATCCGACTGTTATTGCCCATCTTGCCGGCTCTGGCAGCGAGCTCTCCCATTCTTGAGGAGTATTTTACTGGTACACTTGATCGTCGTATGGAG
>CAZIDT010000176.1:0-4132 GCA_964537855.1 uncultured Nitrosomonas sp. | reverse complement strand
TTAGGGCTACGGTTTGATTATCTTCTCCAAATAAAGCGCGTCGTTCAGAATGACCAACAATAGCAAAATAACAACTCAAATCAACAAGCATTTCTGCAGCTACTTCACCTGTATAGGCACCCAGATCATAGTGACTAACATTTTGTGCGCCCCATTTCACTCCTGAGGATTGCAGTACTTTTTGCACCATTGCAAGATAGGGGTATGGTACACAAACAGCACTCGTTACGCCCTTGAGCATCTTAACTTCTGGTACGATTGCATCGAGCAATTGTTGATTTTGCTGCATGTTTCCATTCATTTTCCAGTTACCGACTACCAATTTCCCACGCATTCTTGCTTTATCCTATTTCCATACCAAAGCCAAGTATCCTACCTTTGAAAGTTTTTTGCGTCAATGATTATACTCGATGTGAATTTACTGCGGTTAAAACTCTGTTCAATAGATCGAGCGGTGCAATTTTAAAATCAAAATATATGCTCCCTCCCCAAAAATAATTTGGAATAAAATGGAATGCAGGTTGTATTTACGAAACGAGTTTTTGAATCAAGAGTGCTGCCATTAATAGGTGTGAAAAGCAATGCGTGCAATTCTGCACTTTTCCGGTCTCTCTAATTTCTATTCGTATCAGTGTGCACTGGGCGAGTATCAATTGTAGAATCTCATCTATTTGTGACTCAGCAAACTCCATGCATTACTTTACGATTTTGATCATTGCGGCCTGTATCGTCTCGATTTGCGTGATCTTGCACTATGAAGCGCTGCGATGGTTAGGCACGACCTTGGGTGCGCATGTTCACAAGCGCATTGGGGTGTTATTAGTCATGTTTGGATTGCTGATCGCCCATATCCTCGAAATTTGGATTTTTGCAGCGGGCTATATTTTAGTCCAACATGGGATTGGATTTGGCCACATCGAAGGGATCGAACACGGCGATTTAATCGATTTTGTCTATTATTCTTCGGTGGTTTATACCACGGTGGGATTTGGCGATCTGGTACCGGTAGGCGCGATTCGAATGCTAACTGCGGCTGAGGGACTCACCGGTTTGGCGCTGATCACCTGGTCGGCTTCGTTTACTTTCATGGCAATGCAGCGCTTTTGGCCCCACCCCCTGGCCAATTCGCACAAAAAACCAGGGGAACGGGATTAGCAATTCATCTGGGTTATTTCTTCGGAACCAATAAATCGGTAATCGTGCCTTCTGCCATTTCTGCCGAGAAAAATAAGGTTTCTGAAAGCGTTGGGTGCGGATGAATGGTCAAGCTCAAATCTTGCACGTCGGCGTGCATCTCATAAGCCAAGACCGCTTCCGCAATTAAATCCCCGGCATGCGCACCCACGATTCCAGCGCCTAAAATACGCCGAGAGGTTTTATCGAACAATAATTTCGTCAAACCGTCTTCACTGCTCATCGCGATTGCTCTTCCACTGGCAGCCCAAGGAAACACCGCTTTTTCATAATCTATCCCTTGCTTTTTAGCTTCTATTTCGGTCAAACCCATCCAAGCCACTTCCGGATCGGTATAAGCAACCGATGGAATGGTGCTCGCATCGAAGGCGACCTTATGCCCGGCGATCACCTCAGCCGCCAATTTACCTTCATAAGTCGCTTTATGGGCGAGCATCGGTTCACCGACAATGTCGCCGATTGCAAAGATGTGCGGCACATTGGTGCGCATTTGCGAATCTACGGGGATAAACCCACGTTCATTGACTTGGATATTGGCTAATTCGGCATTGATCATTTTTCCATTGGGGCGACGCCCTACGGCAACCAATACGCGATCATAGCTTTGCTCCGCTGGCGCTTGATCGCCTTCGAAAGTCACCTTCAAGCTTTTTTTCTCAGCGCTGATTTTGCTGACTTTGGTTTTTAAATAAATGGCTTCATAACGGCGCACCAATTGTTTATGCAGTGGTTTCACTAAATCTGCATCGACACCCGGTATCAACTGATCCATCAATTCCACGATGCTGATTTGACTGCCCAACGCATGGTAAACGCACGCCATTTCAAGGCCAATAATCCCACCGCCAACAATCAGTAGCCGTTTAGGAATCGCGTCTAATGCCAAGGCATCGGTTGAATCCATCAGGCGCGGGTCATCGGGGAACCCTGGAATACGAGTAGCCGTTGAACCGGCAGCGATGATGCACTGGTCAAAGGTGATGATTTGCTTGCCATTGGTGGTAGCTACTTCTAGCGCATGCGGATTGAGAAACCGCCCTGTCCCCTGGACCACTTGCACTTTACGCTGTTTTGCCAACGCAGCGAGACCCTTGGTCAATTTATGAATGACCGATTCTTTCCAGGCCCGGAGTTGATCGAGGTCAATGTTCGGTTTACCGAATGCAATTCCATGCTTCGAAATGGCTTCCGATTCCGAAATGATTTTTGCCACATGCAACAATGCTTTAGAAGGAATGCAGCCCACATTGAGACAGACACCCCCTAAGGTGGGATAACGCTCGATCAAGATCACTTTTTTACCGAGATCAGCACAACGGAAAGCAGCCGTATAACCGCCTGGCCCTGCCCCAAGCACCACGACCTCGGCATGTATATCGCCTTGCAATTTTGAGGTTGATTGCGCACCAGGCTGGATAGATTGAACTGATTGATCGGATGGAGTCGTTGGCGCTACTGAAGGCGCTGCCACAGCAGATAATTCCAGCGTTAAAATGGCGCTACCTTGGGACACCTTGTCGCCCACTTTGACCTGGATGGTTTTGACGATACCAGCCTGAGGTGAGGGTACTTCCATCGAAGCTTTGTCAGTTTCCAAGGTAATCAGCGAAGTTTCTTTTTCCACCACATCACCGGGTTTGACCAACACCTCGATCACTGGAACATCCTTAAAATCACCGATGTCAGGAATTGTTATCGTTAGCGTATTTGCCATGCAGGTTTGTTATATCAATCTAAGAAATTGAAAAAATTGAACGTATCGCGGTCGTTATTGGCGGATATGCCCATCCCCCAACACGATAAATTTCTGGCTGGTCAACCCTTCTAATCCAACCGGACCGCGCGCATGAATTTTATCTGTGGAAATCCCTATTTCAGCACCTAGACCATACTCAAATCCATCCGCAAACCGCGTTGAAGCGTTAACCATGACTGAGCTTGAATCCACCTCCCGCAAGAAACGGCGCGCATGGGTGAAGTTTTCGGTGATGATAGAATCGGTGTGCTGCGAACCATAGGTCGTAATATGATCGATGGCTTGATCCAAGCTATCGACTACTCGCACATTGAGAATTGGGGCCAAATGCTCGGTACGCCAGTCTTCTTCCGTGGCTGATTTCATCGCCGATACAATCGCACACGCGGCGGAATTACCACGCAATTCCACGCCTTTGTCGAGGTAAATATTGCATAATGCCGGTAAAACCTGCTGGGCAATCCCTGCATGAACCAGCAAAGTTTCCATGGTGTTACAGGTTCCATAGCGCTGGGTTTTGGCATTATCGGCGACTCGAATCGCTTTATCGATATTGGCTTGATCATCGATATAAACGTGACAGATACCATCCAAGTGTTTGATCACCGGTATCTGCGCCTCATTGGCGATGCGTTCGATCAATCCTTTGCCGCCGCGTGGCACAATCACATCCACAAATGCTTTCATCGTGATCAGTTCACCCACCGCTTCACGATCGCGCGTTTCGATGACTTGAATCGCAGCTTCTGGCAACCCCGCTACTTTTAGTCCTTCTTTCACACATGCTGCAATTGCCTGATTGCTATGAATGGCTTCGGAGCCACCGCGTAAAATCGCAGCATTACCTGCTTTCAGGCACAATCCTGCGGCATCGGCGGTGACATTTGGACGTGCTTCATAAATGATACCAATGACGCCGAGCGGTACACGCATTTTTCCAACTTGAATACCGGAGGGTCGGAAATTTAGATCGCTGATTTCTCCAATGGGATCAGGCAGCGCCGCAATTTGCAGCAATCCTTCTGCCATACTATGAATACTCTTGGTCGATAGCGCCAAACGATCTACCATTGCACCACTCAATCCTTTTGCGCGAGCTGCTTCCAAATCCTGTTGATTGGCAGCCAGCAACTTTGCTTCATCGCGACGAATTGCTTCAGCCATCGCTTGTAATGCGCGATT
>CAZIDT010000175.1:0-4184 GCA_964537855.1 uncultured Nitrosomonas sp. | reverse complement strand
GTGTAAACTGGAATATCCAGATGATTCCACTCAAAGCACTTGGGCCCTCTGGCGGAACCTCTTTAACGACTACAGCAGCCATAGATTATTATACGAATGCTAGTTTAGCGGTAGGAACTGGTCAGAATTTTGTAGGTACTAATAATTCTTGGGGTGGGAGTGGTTATTCTCAAAGTAACTATGATGCAGTAGTTAGAGCCGCATTAGCTGGTAATCTGTTCATTGCAGCGGCCGGGAATAGTAGCTTGAATACCAATACATCCGCAAATTATCCTTCAAATTTCAATACTACTGCTGCAGCGGGTTTTGATGCAGTTGTGTCAGTTGCAGCACTAACAAGCTCGGGCGCGCTTGCTTCGTTCTCAAACTATGGCAATGTAACAGTCGATTTGGCAGCACCAGGTCAAAGCATTTATTCAACCGTTCCTGGTAATGGCTATGCGGCATTGCAAGGAACTTCTATGGCTGCGCCGCATGTGGCTGGCGCAGTCGCACTTTATGCGTCAGCACTGCCATCTGCAACACCTCAACAAATCCTGAATGCATTACTCAATTCTGTTTCACCGACAAGCTCTTTAACCACAACAACGGTTACAGGAGGAAGATTAGATATTGGAACACTTATGGCTGGCGTTACCCCGCCCAGTGGCGTTACTGTGGCGGGCGGTACCTTTACAGGAACGACTGCCAATAACATCATGAATGGGGGAGCAGGGAATGACATTCTCTATGGGTTGGCTGGCAATGATAAATTAAACGGATTAGCTGGTAATGATATTCTTGAGGGAGGCGCTGGGTCCGATACACTTTATG
Source organism: uncultured Nitrosomonas sp. (assembly GCA_964537855.1). Lineage (GTDB taxonomy): Bacteria > Pseudomonadota > Gammaproteobacteria > Burkholderiales > Nitrosomonadaceae > Nitrosomonas. Next base: position 3,371 of record CAZIDT010000175.1, on the reverse strand, counting down.
GTGGGGAAGGAACGGATATTTACCTTTTTTCGCTGGCAACTGACCATAAAGCAGCAGAAATTTTTGATTTCGGAACGACAGGTATCGATGAGGTTCGATTCACAGCCACAGCAAGTAGCACCTTGACGCTTTATGCTGGGGATGTGGGGCTTGAGAAGGTGGTTATGGGTACTGGGGTTGCGGCAAATGCTGTAACATCAGGTACTGCTGCGCTTAATGTCAATGCAAGTGCAGTCACAAATGCACTCCAAATTGTTGGCAATGCAGGTATAAATACCATTACAGGAACTGGCTATCTCGACCAACTGGATGGTCAGGAAGGGGCTGACGTTTATATCATCAACTCAGCAACTCATCACAACGCTGCTGAAATTACTGATACTGGAACTACGGGTAACGATGAAGTACGCTTTTCCGCAGCTGCTCCTAGTACGCTAACCTTATATTCAGGTGATACCGGTATTGAACGCGTCGTGCTAACTGGAACGGCAGCACTAAATATCAATGCGGCGGCTGTTGGTAATGCGCTCGCTATTCTGGGAAATGCTGCCACCAATGTGTTAACAGGTACAAACTTTATTGATAGTTTAAACGGTGGAAGTGGTTCGGATATCTACCTGATAAATTCAGTATCGGAGCATAGCCAGGCAGAAATTAATGATAATGGAACCAGTGGTATTGATGAAATACGATTTGCCACCACGAGTAGTAGTACCCTAACCCTATATGCTGGGGATCTTGGAATAGAGCAGGTTGTAATTGGAACAGGCACGAATAGCATGGCAGATACTTCTGGAACAACGGCAGCCAATATCGATGCAAACTTAGCTGCTAAAGGGCTAAGTATCATTGGTAATGCTGGGTCGAATTCATTAAAGGGTAGCGCTTTTAATGATGTCATTCTAGGTGGATTAGCAACTGATAGTCTTCTTGGCCATGAAGGATCTGATATCTACGTGATGGAAAATCCAACTGATCATACTGCAGCAGAAATTAATGATAGTGGGAATGTGGGTGTCGATGAAATCAGATTTGCGGCGACTACTGCGGGAACACTAACCTTGTTCTCCGGCGATATCGGTATTGAACAAGTTGTGATTGGAACAGGCACTTCTGCTACAGCAGTTACGACAGGTACTGCAGCGCTGAATGTTAATGCCGCTGCACTTGTAACGCCAGTTACGATGGTTGGAAATGCTGGGAACAATGTTCTGACGGCGACATCTGGTAGCGATATACTGAACGGAGGGGCTGGTAACGATGTTCTAAAGGGTGGTGAAGGCTCGGATATTTATCTAATTATTTCTGCGACGGATCATAGTGTTGCCGAGATCGAGGATAACGGTTTAACTGGAAGCGATGAAATCCGGTTTGGTGCAACGGTTGCTAGCACTTTAACCATTTTTGCAGGAGACATTGGTTTGGAGCGAGTTGTAATTGGAACCGGGGTTGCTCCAAATGCGATAAGTTCAGGTACTGCTGCACTTCATGTTAATGCGAGTAACGCTGCAAATGCACTCACAATCATGGGGAATGCAGGAAATAATACCATTACTGGCACAGCTTTTAATGATGTTATCGATGGAAAGGCCGGAACAGACATCATGGATGGCCGAAATGGGGCTGATATTTATCTAATCAATACAGATATCGAGCATAAGTTAGCTGAAATTGCTGACACCGGCACATCCGGAATAGACGAAATACGTTTTGCTTCGGTAGTATCCAATACCACGCTGACACTTTTTGCAAGTGATACAGGTCTTGAACGCGTTGTGATTGGTACAGGTACAGAAAGTGTTGCTAATAAGACCGCAACGACAGCGCTAAATATTAATGCAAGTGCTGCAGTCAATGCATTAATTATTATTGGGAATGCCGGTAATAATTTAATCACTGGAACTGCGTATTCTGATCAACTCGATGGAGGTGATGGGTCCGATGTTTATTTAATCAATGCTACAACTCATCATGCACAAGCAGAAATAACTGATACCGGAAATATGGGCATAGATGAAGTTCGATTTGTCGCTACAATTGCCAGTACACTAACACTTTTTGCCGGCGATACCGGTATTGAGCAGGTTGTTATCGGTACAGGTACAAAAACGAGTGCTGTTACTACCGGAACGGTTGCGCTTAATGTAAATGCCTCAGCAGTGATTAATCCCTTGAAGTTAATAGGAAACAATGGTCCAAACACCTTGTTGGGGACAGCGCATGTTGATGTACTTGATGGCAGATCTGGCATTGATAGCCTAAATGGGAATAATGGTGCTGATATCTATTTTATTTCTTCAGCAGCTGAGCATACCGCAGCGGAAGTAGCAGACACTGGGGTTTCGGGTATCGATGAAATTCGCTTTGCTGCAACATCTGCGAGTACGCTAACCTTGTTCTCTGGTGATACCGGCATTGAAAAGGTTGTTGTTGGTGTGGGGACAGCGGAAACCGCTATCACTTCAGGCACTTCAGCTATCAAAATTGATGCAGCAGCAATCGGTAATAGTCTGACCATTGTAGGGAATGATGGTGCAAATACCCTTATTGGCACTGCATTTGCTGATATTCTCGAAGGTAATAATGGTAATGATACGCTTACTGGAGGAACTGGAGCTGATAAATTTGTATTCGATTCGCAACCAAATAGCACAAGTAACAAGGATACGATTACCGATTTTCAGAGTGGTTCAGATATACTTCAATTTAGCCTTAATGTGTTCACCAGTTTGGGAGTGAATCCAGGTAGTTTAGCCGGTGAGCAATTTTGGTCAGCAGCCAATGCAGTTGCCGCTCATGATGCTGATGATCGATTGATTTACAATACAACGAGCGGTGTCTTGTATTACGATCAGGATGGCTTGGGCGGGAATCCAGCAATACAAGTTGCCTTACTTGGAACAACCGTGCATCCTGGTTTGACATACAGTGATATAGCGTTAATTTAATTGGTAAGCTCTTATTTATTAGTTTCAATAAGTCGGGGAGCACGAGGGTTTTTTCCTTAGCGTTCTTTATCTTTAATTAGGTGATAGTGTTCACGTGGTTTTAAGCGCGCATCAAAAATCAGAAAACAGGATCGTTTGATGAACTGACGAAGGTTCAAATTATAATGGTACCTGACTGGAGGCAAGGTAGCTTAGTCCTTGTTTGTAAGCAGCCTAAATTGGGAGTAAGCAAGCAACGATTAGTGGCTAAATTTGGCAGTGAGAAAACGCTGGCGATTGCAAATGCATTACTAAACTGTGCATTGGAGGATAGCTCTAAATGGCAAGGGCCGGTCATTATTGCACCTGCTGAAACCACTGATTTCGCATGGGCTGCTTCACTACTGCCTGAATCAAAACAGATTGAAGTTTGGCCGCAGCCCT
>CAZIDT010000174.1:0-4189 GCA_964537855.1 uncultured Nitrosomonas sp. | reverse complement strand
CTTTGAGCTGGGTTTCACGGCTAAGTATTTCAGCCATCATACTGCGGTAATCAGGGGAAATATGCTGTAGCACCACGTAAGTGCAGGGTAAATCTACTCGGAGATGACTGACTAGTTGGGTTATGGCCTCGATTCCACCAGCTGAAGCCCCGATTCCTACGATATGTATTTTTCTGACCTTCTCACTCAACACTTTTCTCCAAAGCTACTTATTTCATTCCAGCATTTGTTTTGAAAACCTTCGCGATACAATCAATTGGAATAATATCTAAAAGAATTGTGATCAATCAATTAATTATTCTATAAAAAAAAGTAAATGCAGATAAAAGCAGTTGTAAAACGATGCACGAATAAGCAGTAATTAAATACTGTTAAAAGGTTGGGGTATTCTATTCAGTAAGGAAGCGTAGTAGTAACAATTATCCTGAGAGAACAACAGAAAAGGTAAATCCAAGTTAATGATGCTTTCTTTCTAACAAACGCGATGATATTCGAGAAAATATTCTGCTCTTTATCAAATAACAAACTCAATTCGAACGTCGGGTACTCAAATGCAGGTACTAATACAATAGAATTTGACGTTTAAATTTAACTTAATCTCATTCTACCTGCTAAAGTAGAAAAGGCCCTGAAACAGGGCCTTTTCTATCTAACAATCTATGGTTTATTTATACATTGATTTTTTGAATGCACGATCAATTCGAGTTTCTGCCTCAATAGAACGTGCATTAGCTTGATTTGCGATATCGCGTGCTTCAGCTGCAACACGATTAGCATTGTCTGCTGCTGCGCGAGCTGCAGCTGCATCTGCTTTAGCAGCACTAACATCAGATTTAATTGCATTAACTTCAGCCTTCAATTCATCAAACTGCGCTGTTGTTGCACATCCTGTCAACGCGACAGTTGCACTCAATAAAACGACTGTTAATGCATTTTTTACATTTCTATCCATATTATTATCTCCTCCAAAGTGAATAAATTAGGGTTAGCAGCTATATACAATACGAATAACGCCTGCTAACTCTATACTTTAAATAATAAAACCACGACAACATAGTGATGCTACATGATTTTTTTAGCAATATAAAGTAAGAAGCATATCTTCAGCGATAAAGTATACTTCCCCCAGCCTTAACGGCATCTTTGTATGAATATTAGTAAAAATTGTCAATTTTCCTTCATGAATCTATCGAAACGCCCAATTAAGGAATGAAGGAGCACTCAATTATTTTGAGATAAGAATGGGAACACCATTCCTTTCAAAAATAGCCAACTCTAATGCCGATTGATCAATCTCAATATTTTTACGTGTGTGGCTAGCTCCTTTCCCAGCTGTAGTCTTTTCAATAAAGCTCGCAATCACATCGCGTACTTTCTGACCATAATCAGCATATTCCACTTCATCTTCATCCAAAGGCGGGTGTAACTCCACAAAAAGCGAGTCAGCCAACCAACCAATTTTTATCGGCTGATTCAGAAGCTGTACCGGCGTTCCCACTGCTACTTTATCAAACAACGCCTCAATATCTTCTGGGTACATTCGTAAGCAACCATGGGTTACCCGCATACCGATACCAAAGGGTTTGTCGGTACCATGTATTAAATAGCCTGCGGTACCTAAATAAATTGCGTGACGGCCCAGTGGATTATTAGGTCCTGGTAGTACAATGGGTGGCGGTGGTGGATCGCCCGCTGCAATTGCTTCATCTTTAATTGATTGCGGCGGAATCCATGTTGGATCTTTCTGTTTTCTAACAACGCTTGTTTTACCTAGTGGTGTTCTCCAATCCATTCTTCCAATACTAATCGGATGAGTAATGACCTCGGGCTTCTTACCTTTAGTCGGCTTAGGGAAATAGTATAGGCGCATTTCGGGTAAATTGATAATGAAGCCTACCCGTTCAGCCTGCGGTATAATATATCGCCTAGGCAGTACTATTTCGGCGCCTTCTTCAGGAAGCCAGCGATCAACAGTGGGGTTTGCGAGCATCATTTCATCCTGGCCTATGCCATAGCGTCTTGCAACATCTAATAGCGTTTCATCACGATTAGCTGGAATCGTTTTGATCTGCCCAAATAAATCTACATCTGCAGGGGGTAATATCCATGATGCAGATTGAGCTAAAGTTGAAAAGATAAAAGCCACAGACCCAATCGTTACCCTACTCATAATCGAATTATTTAAAAACATATACCCACCTTTCTTTCCCTATTTTCTTTTTGTGTATCGAGAACACCAAATCTACTTGTTACTTGTATTTGAGCCACACTCACTTCGACCATTTAGTCGATTTAAATTAAATCAACAATAAAAAAGCGATTTAGAAACTGCTTCTCTAGCGACGACCAATTACTTACCAAACCTTTACTATCACACCCGGCTTAAGCCATTTGCTCAGCTGATCTATCTGCACATTAGTTAGTGCAATACAGCCATTAGTCCAATTGTATCGTTGATGAACCTTTTGATCGCCCCGTCCGAGACCATGAATACCCAAATAACCACCCAGAGGTGTGTTTTGTGGGGGAAATTGTCCGGCATCAAGCGCATTTACAATTGACTGCCAAGTTTCTCTTGTAATACGATTCTCAGCTAAAGCGAGATCTGCTGCTTCTCGATTCGGAAAATCAAAAACAAAAAAACGATGAAAGCGGCTTGACTCTTTGATCCATCCAATTCGGAATATACCAAGCGGGGTCCGATTATCACCCATCATCCTGGCTTTACTCGCTCCATAGCGTCCAATCGAGATGTTATTAAAACTCAATTGAATTTCCTCACCCCGCATTACCGTTAAAGTCAGATTGTTTGTATCAACATCAACCCAAACATCGCCATGCGCACTGACTAAACAACTTGATAATATGCTTAAAATCAAAACAATGAGCTTATTGTACATAATTCAATAATGAACTTTTTGACAAGTAAATCGAACAAAAAAACATCGCTATTAAACCACTTAGTTAGTCATATTTATTTATTGAGCTAGCGCTATTTAAACGCCATTTATCGATAATACAACTAAACTGGTAGTATTTTCCGATATCTGTTAGCCTGACCGAGGGCATTGGCATACTATGACATATGCCCTCAGTTAAAAGAGTTCTTGGTGACATAAATTGCATCTTATAGAATAACTTTTGGCGTAGTATTATATCCGCGCGCTCAAGGCCATCTAATTTTTAGAACAATAACAGAGGGAGAGAAAAATAATGGATATTCTAAGCATGATTTTTGGTTTCTTAGGGGGAATAATTGTAGGTATATGGGTTACTCACATATGGTTAGCCTATCAACGCCAGGAATCCACAGCAAAGCTGTCGCAATTGTTTGATCAATTATGGCAGGATCACTTTAATCTCATGAAAGAAATGAAACTCGATCTAGATAATCCAGAATATAAATTTCAGAGAGAGTTCTTTGTACTAAACAAAAATAAGCGCTTTAATCTTAAGAGACCATGTTTAGCCTATTTCTTCGACGATCATGTTGCGCTAAACGATCAATTAAATACTTTATCTTCTTATGGACTAATTAAAGAAGTCAATTCGTCAGGCGATACTCCAGCCAAATATCAATTCAACGAGCATTTTGTTGAATTACTTAGGAGCAAGCAAACATAACAAATATATTAAGCTGCTAAGAAAGAACAAAATTAGCTTTTCATCGTTATTTTTGTTCTTTTACCTTACTTAGCCAGCTGTTTTTCCCTTATTTCCTCCACTGTTTTGCAGTCGATGCATAGAGAAGCTGTAGGGCGTGCTGCCAGTCTACTTAATCCAATTTCAACACCACATCCGTCACAATAACCATATTCGCCAGAATCAATTTTAGCAATCGTATCATCGATCTTTTTAATGAGTTTCCTCTCCCTGTCTCGATTACGCAATTCAATAGTAACGTCGGATTCCTGGCTGGCCCTATCATTAGGATCAGCAAAAACAGTCGCTTCTTCCTGCATCGAATGAACAGTACGATTTATATCTTGACTTAATTCGACCCTGAGATCTTCTAAAATTTTCCTAAAATAAGCCAATTGATCAGGACTCATATAAGGCTCACCTTTTTTAGGTTTATAAGTCAAAGTGGTAACTGCTGGATTCGACTTCTCCGAAGGCATTATTAACTCCTATCTATTTCTATTTCCTGATTAATCCCTATAATTATCAAAATTCGCAGCGCAACAGA
>CAZIDT010000173.1:0-4193 GCA_964537855.1 uncultured Nitrosomonas sp. | reverse complement strand
TTTTTTCTGGATAGTAACCCTATTAATAATAAGCCATGCTGTATTGGGTGATAATAAAACAATTCAGCTCGAATCAAAGCTCATCCTCGGTTGGGTAGAATTCATTCGCCTTGAGCCCTGGGGTATGAAAATGCGTGCGCGTATTGATACCGGTGCTAATACATCCTCGATGAGCGCACGTGATATCCATCAGTTCAAGAAAGGAAATGAGGATTGGGTCAAATTTGTGCTAGATTTTAAAGCGGATAAAGGCAAGCCCAATCGCTCAGTTGAGATTGAACGGCCTATCTCGCGCATCGTTAAAATCAAGCAACATCAAGGAATGTTACAAGAACGTCCCGTCGTTAATATGGATATCTGCATAGCTAATCAAGTTCATAATATTGAGTTTAATTTGATCGATCGACGTGGGTTGAATTACCCGATCCTACTAGGACGTAGGGCTTTAGAAAACTTAGCATTGATTGACCCCGCTCGAACTTTTATTGAAAAAGCCGATTGCGGTCATATCAAGAAAAAAAAGAAAAAAATAGATACCACGCCAGATTTAACCAGTCTTGAATGAGACAACTGCACTTATTGTTCTTAACGTTACTACTATGCTCTATAGGATTAGGGCTAGCCGCTTATAAAGTCAACACGCTGGGTCTACCTCTAACTGCTTCCCAGCAAGCCGAAGTTTGGAATGTAGAGGCACGTATCAGTTTTAAAGCTAAACCCGATAGTGGGGTCAAAGTTAGTTTGCCGCTGCCTTTTAATCCTTCGGGCTACACAATTCTCAATGAAGATTTTGTAGGCGCTAATTATGGACTAGCTACCGAGCAAGATGAAGGTGGACGTGTTGCGCTATGGGCAAAAAGACGCGCTCAAGGGAAACAACTGTTATTTTATCGCGCAGTTATATTTGAAAATGACGAGAAAATAGCCGATTCCGCTAAAATCCCAAGCTATCCTGCTGTTCCAGATTACCCTGAGGATTTTTTACCTGTCATTCAGGGTTTATTAGATAAATCGCGACAACAATCTGCAGATACCATTTCGTTTGCACAACAAGTCATTCAGCAGCTCAACGCTACAGCGCCCGCACCGGAGTTAAAGTTACTCATTGAGCACATCAACACATCTAAAAATCTAGCAAAAGGGATTAGTTGGATTCTCGCTGGCGCAAGAATTCCTGCTCGGGTCATCCAAGGACTACGGTTACACGATGGCAAGCGCTATAGTGAGTTGGAAGCTTGGGTGCAAGTTCACGATGGTAAGCAATGGCGTACACTCAATACTAAAGATGGACAAGAAGGCCTGCCCGCTAATTTTGTTATCTGGCAAATAGGCGACCAAAAAACATTTTCAGTTGAAGGTGGAACCGAAATCAGTTTGCAATTTTCTGTTGCGAAAGCACTTCGCGAACTTGTAGATGTCGCAGAATCCCGTGCAATTTTGAAAGGATCACGCATCATGGAGTTTTCGCTGTATTCCCTGCCTGTACAGACTCAGAATGTTTATAAGGTTTTGTTAATGATTCCTTTGGGGGCATTTGTCGTTGTTTTGATGCGTAATCTCGTTGGGGTTAAAACATTCGGTACATTCATGCCTGTTCTAATCGCGCTCGCATTCAGAGAAACTGAGCTCATCTGGGGACTCGTTTTATTTTGTTTGATTGTGGGCTTGGGGCTACTGCTGCGCGCCTATGTCGAACAACTCAAGTTATTGCTTATCCCGCGATTGGCTTCGGTACTGACTATGGTTGTGCTGCTCATGGCAGGTACCAGTGTAGTAATGCATAAACTTGGCCTTGAAATGGGCCTATCGGTAGCATTGTTTCCTATGGTGATCATGACCATGACGATTGAACGTATGTCGCTAACTTGGGAAGAAGCTGGCCCCGTAGAAGCTTTCAAACAAGGAGCGGGTAGCTTACTGGTCGCAACAATTGGTTATCTCGTCATGAATATCGATGAGTTACAGCATTTATTATTTGTTTTCCCTGAATTATTATTGGTCGTATTGGCGGTAACCATTTTATTTGGACGCTACTCCGGGTATCGATTAACCGAACTATGGCGATTCCGAGCGCTTGCCAAGCGACAAACTTAGCGCGATGTTTTCAATTTGGCAGAATCTCAAGCAAGCCGGAGTAATTGGTATGAATCGGCGCAATGCCGATTTTATCCTGCGTTACAATGAGCGTTCACTTTACCCCTTAGTCGATGACAAATTACGTACCAAGCAACTAGCGATTGCAGCTGGAATTGCGGTTCCTCAGTTATACGGTGTCATTGAAATCGAGCACGATATTGCCAATCTCCCCAATATCGTTCGAAATTATAAAGATTTTGTCATTAAACCTGCGCATGGCTCGGGTGGTAATGGTATCGCTGTCATCATTGGTCGCATTAATGAGCGATTCCAATACAATAATGGAAATCTCCTAACTGAAGAAGAACTCGAGTATCACATTTCCAATATCCTCAGTGGTATGTATAGTTTGGGGGGGCAGCCTGATCAAGCCTTAATCGAGTATCGAGTAAAATTTGATCCGTTATTTGAGTCGGTTAGCTATCGCGGTGTTCCAGATATTCGTACCATTGTTTTTCGTGGAGTACCTGTCGCCTCGATGGTTCGTCTACCAACACGACTATCGGATGGCAAGGCCAATTTACACCAAGGCGCAGTAGGTGCTGGCATTGACCTTAATTCGGGCGTTACTACACGCGCTGTTTGGCAAAATCGCCCGATCGATGTTCATCCTGATACCGGATCGATCATTAGTGGATTAGCTATTCCTCATTGGAATAAATTACTGACACTTGCTGCACAATGCTATGAACTAGTCGGGCTTGGTTACCTTGGAGTAGACGTAGTATTAGATCATGAGCTGGGACCCTTAGTACTAGAACTGAATGCACGCCCGGGTTTATCGATTCAAATTGCCAATGGGAAAGGAATGGAAAAGCGGTTAACCTATATTGACCAGTTAGGCACTATACCTGACAAAGCTGAAGATCGGGCAGCGCTTGCTCAAACGTTATTTAGAAAAGAACAAAATTAATGATCTTAGCCAGATCTACTGCAACGATGGTTTGATATATCAACCTATGAATCAAAGTTTGATTATTTTTGGCGATATTGGCGGGACGAAAACGATTTTAAGGGCGGCAGCACTACCCCAAGATGATCGACCCTTCATGCTTGAGCAGAAGTTTGCAAGTCAGAATTATCACCATCTCGATGAAATTATCACTGAGTTTCTCAGCGAGCTACAAAAGAACCAGCTATCGAATCATGTAATCGTAGCAGCTTGTTTTGCTATTGCAGGCCCTATTGTTAGGCAACAAGCACAGTTAACGAATTTACCGTGGTTAATTAACGCTGCGGCACTCTCAAGCAAGTTTTCCATTCCTCAAGTTAAACTAATTAATGATTTTGAAGCAACCGCGTTGGGAATTGAAAAATTAACGCCACAAGATCTCGTCGTACTGCAAACAGGGCAAGTCGATGAAACCAATATGCGTGTCGTACTTGGTGCTGGAACGGGAATGGGTGTTGCCTGGTTACCCAAAATTGGCAATCAATATCAACCCCTTGCAACTGAAGCAGGACACATCGACTTTGCTCCAACCAATACGTTACAAATCGAATTATTTAATTTTTTAGCTTCTAAATTCGGTCATGTGTCGGTTGAACGACTGCTTTCTGGACCTGGCCTAACCAATATTTTTAGTTTTCTTCAGCAGCGAAACAATCAAGAACAAACAGCTTCATTGCTAGAGCTAAGCGAAGATGAAGGTCCATTGATCATAGAGTTAGCTTTAGCTCAAAACCACCCCATTGCGATGGAGTCCCTTAAACTATTCACCGAGATTTATGGTGCGTTTGCTGGTAATTTAGCGTTAGCAGGATTATGTCGTGGCGGTGTTTATATCGCTGGCGGCATTGCACCGAAGATTCTGCAATTCCTAAAGATGGAGTGTTTTATCCAGAGTTTTCGTAGTAAAGGCCGTTTCACCGGTCTGATGTGCGAGATCCCAATCCACGTTGTTATGACTACTCAAGTCGGACTGCTTGGTGCTGAATTTGAAGCGTATCGATTGTTGCAGCAGAGCGTATGAAAATCCGCTGCTCTATCAACAAACATGGATTATGCAATCATTTCGAAATTGTTAAACTAGCTTGAATAAATTGGCTTAACAGTT
>CAZIDT010000172.1:0-4218 GCA_964537855.1 uncultured Nitrosomonas sp. | reverse complement strand
CCCCCTTTATAAGGCTGCATTGCCTCTAATTGGTGTGCTTTACCATAGAGAATACCGATTCCAGTTGGACCGCAAAGCTTATGTGCTGAAAAAACATAGAAATCACAATCGAGCGCTTGGACATCAACAGTCAGATGAGCTGCAGCTTGTGCACCATCAATTAATACAGGTACGCCACGTTGATGCGCAAACGCAATCATTTCTTTGATAGGATTAATCGTACCAAGTGCATTAGAAACATGTGTTAGCCCAACAAAGCGAGTATTGGCATTAAAAAGCTTCTCGTACTCATCAACTAATAATTCACCAGAATCATTGATAGGTACAACCCGAATGATAGCCTCCTTTTCTTGAGCCAACATTTGCCAGGGTACAATATTGGAGTGATGTTCCAGGTGGGTAAGAATTATTTCATCCCCCTTCTGGATAAACTTCCGACCATAGCCATGCATGACCAAATTAATAGCATCGGTTGTTCCACTGGTAAAAATAACTTCCTTATCTTCACGTGCGTTGATGAAATGCTGTAATTTACGGCGTGCTACTTCATACTCATGTGTCGCAACTTCGGAAAGATGATGAACAGCGCGATGAATATTCGCATGTTGCGTGGTTTGATAACGTACTAGGCGGTCAATGACGAATTGGGGCATCTGACTCGATGCTGCATTATCCAAATAAACAAGTGACTTATCGCCAATTTTCAGATTTAGAATTGGAAAATCTGCTCGGATTCGATCAACACAAGTCGCTAAAGAATTACTAGCCTGTAACATTTTTTCTAAGGCTCCCATCTATTAAGCAATTTGTGTTCTTAATAACACAGTCTCTTCGAGTTGCGCTTTAAGCGAGGGTATCGCGACATGGTCAATAATTTCACCCCCAAATGCATAGGTAAGCAAATTACGTGCGGTCAATTCTGATATACCTCTACTTCTTAAATAAAAGATTTCTTCTTTATTTAATTGACCTACTGTGGCGCCATGAGAACATTTGACATTATCTGCAAAAATTTCAAGCTGGGGCTTAGCATCAACATGAGCTTTATCAGTTAATAACAAACTTCTACTCATTTGAGCAGAATCAGTTTGTTGAGCATGGGGACGAACCATGATTGCACCATTGAACACACCATGCGCTGCACCATCCACAATACACTTATGGATTTGACGACTCTTCCCATGAGGTTTTATATGATCAATAAAGGTATGCGTATCAGCAAGTTGTTGTTGTGAGATTAGCGCGAGACCTTCTACACTGCATTCAGCGCCTTCCCCTCCTAACTCAACTTTTAAGTTAAACCGCGAAATCTTTGCACCCAATGTAATATTGATTCCGCTATAACAACTCGAATTCGATAACTTGACTGCATGATTTGCAACATGAACTGCTCGATTACTATCTCGCTGAATACGATAATGGTTAACTTTCGCAGATTCTGCTAGAAAAAACTCTGCTACAGAATGCGTAACATAAATGTTGTCGATTGGAGCAACATAATCTTCAATAATTGAAGCCTGACTATTCGGTTCAGCGACAACAAGACAACGAGGATAACTCGTTGCTTCACTCTGAGTCGAAATAAACAATAAGTGGATAGGTTTAGTTATGGATACATTTTTAGGAAGAAGCACACAAGCACAATCTTGAATAAACGCAGTATTTAACGCTGCAAAAATATCATCTTGAATTTGAACTTGCTTACCAAGGTAAGATGAAAGCGTTTGATTATGCGAAAAAATCAGTGATGATAAATTCCCTACAACGAGCTTCTCACTCGAATCAATATGAGATAACTCAGTTATAAAATGCCCATCAACAAATACCAATCGATTCGCTGATTCAGTTAGAAAAAAACGAGTTAACTCCTTAAGTTGATCCCCTGAAAAAGAAGTTGCTTCAGGGAAAGGCAATTTATTTAGCGCAGAAATATCAGTAAAACGCCAAGCCTCCATCTGAGTAGTTGGCATTTTAAGGGTATCGATGCAACTCAGTGCGTTAGCACGAAGTTGATCAAGCCATGATACGTTTGCTGGGGCAATTTGAGCTTTCCAGCTTTGAATCAGACTGCTGATATAATCATTATTAGGTAAAATCTTTACGGTCATCGTCTTGATTAAACTGATTGTGCAAGTTGGCTCGTCTTTATCCAATCATAGCCATGTGTTTCAAGTTCTTTTGCTAATTCTTTTCCACTGGTTTTAATAATACGACCCGATTCCATAATATGGACATAATCCGGCACAATATAATCAAGTAAGCGTTGATAATGGGTTACAAGAATGATCGCATTTTCTTTATTCGTGAGCTTATTTACTCCCGACGCCACAATTCTTAGCGCATCAATATCGAGACCTGAATCTGTTTCATCCAATATTGCAAGTTTGGGTTCCAGCAGCGCCATTTGTAGAATTTCATTGCGTTTTTTTTCTCCCCCTGAAAAACCTTCATTAACACTTCGATCAAGAAAATCCACATTCATTTCTAATAATCGCATCTTTTCTCGAACAAAATCATCGAACTCAAGGGGATCTAATTCCTCTTTACCTCGACTCAATTGATTTGAGTTATAGGCAAGTCTTAAAAATTGACTATTTGCAACACCCGGTATTTCAATCGGGTATTGGAACGCAAGAAAAATCCCATTCCGAGAACGAACTTCCGGTTCAAGTGAAAGTAAGTCTTGGTTATCAAACAAAACAGAACCTGCCGTAACTTCATAACTGGGGTGTCCAGCAAGTACCTTGGCGAAAGTGCTTTTGCCGGAACCATTCAGGCCCATAATGGCGTGAATCTCTCCACATCTTACTGTTAGATCGACTCCCTTGAGAATCTCTACATCACTCACATTTGCATGAAGATCACGAACCTCAAGCAGTGTTTTACTGTTCTGATCAATCATCCTACGCTTCCTTCAAGTTTGAAACTGAGTAATTTAGTTGCTTCCACAGCGAACTCCATCGGTAACTGTTGAAATACTTCTTTACAGAAACCATTAATAATCATAGAAACAGCTTCTTCAGCCCCAATTCCACGCTGTGCAAAATAAAACAGCTGATCTTCTCCGATCTTAGAAGTGGAAGCCTCGTGCTCGACGACTGCACTATTGTTGTAAACTTGAATATAAGGAAAAGTATTTGCGCCGCACTGATCACCAATAAGCATTGAGTCACATTGCGAATAATTTCGCGCATTCTCTGCAGTAGGCGCTATCCTCACCAATCCACGATAGCTGCTATTAGAATGGCCGGCAGAAATTCCTTTACTGACGATCGTGCTTCGCGTATTTTTTCCAATATGGATCATCTTGGTACCGGTATCAGCTTGTTGATAATTATTCGTGACCGCAACCGAGTAAAATTCACCAACTGAATTCTCTCCGCGCAGAATACAGGAAGGATATTTCCAAGTAATTGCTGACCCTGTTTCGACCTGAGTCCAAGAAATACGTGAATTAACACCTTTAGCTAACCCACGCTTAGTTACGAAGTTATAGATCCCGCCAACTCCCTTCTCATCACCTGCATACCAATTCTGAACCGTTGAGTATTTGATTTCGGCATTGTCCAGTGCAATCAACTCTACAACTGCTGCATGCAATTGATTGGTATCAAATCTTGGGGCAGTACAGCCTTCGAGGTACGAAACTGATGCCCCATTCTCAGCAATAATGAGCGTACGCTCAAATTGCCCTGATCCTTCAGTATTAATTCTGAAATAAGTCGAAAGATCCATTGGGCATTTAACGCCTTCCGGGATATAGCAAAAAGAACCATCCGTAAACACGGCAGAATTAAGGGCAGCATAAAAGTTATCCCCAACTGGAACAACACTACCAAGGTATTTTTGAACTAATTCAGGATAATTCTGAACGGCTTCCGAAATTGAGCAAAAAATAATTCCTACTTCCGCTAACTTTTCCTTAAATGTAGTTGCAACGGAAACACTATCGAAAATCACATCAACAGCAACCCCAGCCAATGCAGCACGCTCGTGTAATGGCACGCCTAATTTCTCAAAAGTACGAAGTAATTCTGGATCTACTTCATCCATGCTCGCTAGCTTTTTTTTAGGTTTTGGTGCCGAATAATAGCTAATATCCTGAAAATCAATTTTTGGATACTTAACATTTTGCCAATGCGGTTCAGTCATGCTCAACCATTTCTCATACGCTTTTAATCGAAATGTAAGCAACCAATCAGGTTCATTTTTTTTGGC
>CAZIDT010000171.1:0-4223 GCA_964537855.1 uncultured Nitrosomonas sp. | reverse complement strand
GATAGCCCATGGTTTGCGCAGCCATGGTGAACATTCGCCCTAATTGACCTCCGCCCAGAAGGCCAAGCATTGCACCGGGTAAAATCATCCCACCTCAGGCAGTGTCATTGCAGTTACAGTTGCCGCTTGTTTTTCCCGGAATGCAGCAAGTCTTTTAGATAGCTGTTGATCTTTCGTCGCTAATAAGGCAATCGCAAACAATGCGGCATTGGCTGCACCTGCTTCACCAATCGCAAAAGTTGCAACTGGTACTCCTTTTGGCATCTGCACAATCGAAAGCAATGAATCAATGCCATTTAGCTGCTTTGAAGTTACAGGAACCCCTAATACTGGCACGATGGTTTTGGCAGCGATCATTCCTGGCAAGTGCGCAGCACCTCCAGCGCCAGCAATAATGCATTGAATTCCCCGACCAATCGCAGCCTCGGCAAATTCAAACATCCGATCGGGGGTGCGATGCGCAGAAACAATCAGCGTTTCGTGTGCAATGGAAAAATCTTTCAATATAGTTGCAGCATGTTGCATGACGTTCCAGTCACTATTGCTGCCCATAACGATGCTAACTAATGGGTTAACCATTTGGATTGGAAAAATATAAAATTTAATGAGGGTGACGAAAGCGGTAATAATAAACTAGAATTAAGGAATCGATAAATCAGTAAAACAGCCATAGCTTCCATGAATTTTCAGCGCGGACAGAAAAAAGAAGAACCCGAAATCAATCTGGTTCCCATGATTGATGTACTTTTAGTCATCTTGATCTTCTTAGTTATAACCACAACCTATTCTAAATTTTCCGAGCTTGAAATCACCTTGCCTGAAGCAACAGCAATCCAAGTGGATAAGAATGTTGAACGACCCAATACCATTGACGTCAGCGTCAACGCGAGTGGCGGTTATACGATTAATCTGTCACCGATCACGTTTTCAAGTATTGAAGCGTTACGTGATGCATTAAAAGCTGCAGCTAAAGATAATCAAAATCCGATTATTATCATCAATGCGGATGCCAAGGCCTCTCACCAATCTGTGATTACGGTGATGGAAGCAGCACGCCTTGCGGGCTATAATCAAGTCACGTTTACGACAGAAGTGCAACCCAAATTGCAGTAAGTTATGATACTGCTCGCAAGAATTTATTAACCAATCATAATTAAAATAAACATAATGGCTTCATTATTTAATTTCTTATTTAAAGGAAAGAACATGACTACTAACGTTGATAGTTTTTCTAAAGCTGCTTTGTCCGGTAATACTTATGTTTTAGCGCCGCTACCTTACGCGGATAACGCATTAGAGCCGGTTATTTCTGCCAATACGTTGAGTTTTCATTATGGAAAACACCATAAAGCCTATGTTGATAATCTTAACAAACTGGTTGCTGATACTCCTTTGGCAGGCCAATCCCTTGAGCAAATTATCAAAGCGACGGCAGGTCAGGCTGATAAAGCAGGGATTTTCAATAATGCTGCTCAAATCTGGAATCATATGTTCTACTGGCATAGTTTGAAGCCGAATGGAGGTGGTGAACCCCCTGCTGCACTGAAACAAAAAATTGAAGCTGCATTCGGTAGCGTTGACAACTGTAAGAAAGAGTTAGCGAATGCTGCTGTTACCCAGTTTGGAAGTGGATGGGCTTGGTTAGTTCAAGATGGAGATAAGCTTGCCATTGCTAAAACCAGTAACGCGGAAACGCCATTAACCAAGAATAGCCGCCCACTTCTCACGATTGACGTATGGGAGCACGCTTACTATATTGATTTCCAGAATCGCCGCCCTGATTATGTGAATACCGTATTGGATAAACTCATCAACTGGGAATTTGCTGCTGCGAATCTGCGCTAATCACATTATCTTTATATGACTGATATTACCATCGCGCTTTCGAAAGGACGCATATTTGAAGACACTGCGCCTTTTTTGAAAGCGGCGGGTATCATCGCGCAAGATGATCCTGAAACTTCGCGTAAGCTCATAATTGGCACGAACAAGCCCAACGTACGCCTCATTATGGTGCGTGCATCAGATGTTCCAACTTATGTGCAATATGGTGCAGCTGACCTCGGCGTGGCTGGAAAAGACGTATTACTTGAGCATGGTGGCATGGGATTGTATCAACCACTCGATTTACAAATTGCGCGTTGTAAAATGATGGTTGCGGTTCCAGAAGATTTTGATTACCAGTCGGCTGTATTTCAGGGCGCGCGTTTACGAGTTGCAACCAAATATCTAAAAACTGCGCGTGATCATTTTGCTGACAAAGGCATGCATGTAGATCTAATCAAATTATATGGATCGATGGAATTAGCGCCGCTCGTTGGGTTGGCAGATGCCATCGTTGATTTAGTCTCTAGTGGCAATACTTTGAAAGCAAATCACCTCAAAGCAGTTGAAGAAATCAGGCCTATTTCCGCACGGTTAATCATCAATCAAGCTGCGCTTAAGTTAAAGCGCGCGACCATTCAACCAATGCTCGACTCCTTTGAAAGTGTTATTGGTATTGCTTAATCGCTCTGGAAAGAATAGTTATGATCAATATTAAACGCTTATCCTCACTCGATCCCCATTTTTATGAAGGATTAGATGCATTGCTGGCTTTTGAAGCCATGCAAGATAACGCGATCACCGAAACCGTGATGCGGATTTTGTCTGAAATTCGCACGCATGGCGATAGCGCATTACTCGACTATACGCATCGTTTTGATCATTTGCATGCGCACACACTCGCAGAATTAGAACTACCCATGCAGTCTTGCCAACAAGCGTTGCAAGCACTCAGTATTGCGGAAAGTGAAGCACTTAAATATGCCGCGCAGCGTATTAAGCAATATCACGAAAAGCAGTTAACGCAATCGTGGCAATACACGGAAGCGGATGGTACTCAGCTAGGGCAAAAAATCACCGCACTCGATCGAGTTGGGTTATATGTGCCCGGTGGTAAAGCGTCTTACCCTTCTTCGGTACTTATGAATGCTATTCCAGCGAAAGTCGCTGGTGTCGATGAATTAATTATGGTCGTGCCCACGCCACGAGGTGAAAGAAACCAACTTGTCCTTGCTGCGGCTGCGATTGCGGGCGTAGATCGTGTATTTACGATTGGTGGCGCACAGGCAATTGCGGCGTTAGCTTACGGTACACAAACCATTCCCAAAGTCGATAAAATCGTGGGCCCAGGTAATGCTTATGTAGCAACTGCGAAGCGATTGGTTTTTGGGCAAGTCGGTATCGATATGGTCGCTGGCCCTTCGGAAATTCTGGTTATTTGCGATGGTCATGTTAATCCGGATTGGATTGCCATGGATTTGTTTTCCCAAGCCGAACATGATGAACAAGCACAATCGATTTTGCTATGCCCTGATCAATCATTTATTGATGCAGTACAAGCGAGTATCGATCAATTGATTGTGGATCAGCCCCGAAAAACTGTCATTCAAGCATCACTCGAAAATCGTGGTGCTCTAATCAAGGTTCGAGATCTAGCAGAAGCCTGCAAGATTGCCAACCGTATCGCACCGGAGCATCTTGAATTGGCTGTTTCTCAGCCTGAGCAATGGGTCGATCAACTCAAACACGCAGGGGCTATTTTCATGGGATATCATACCTGTGAAGCGCTTGGGGATTACTGTGCAGGACCCAATCATGTATTGCCAACGTCTGGTACCGCTAGGTTCTCTTCTCCACTGGGCGTGTATGATTTTCAGAAACGTACCAGCTTGATCAAAGTTTCTCCCCAGAGTGCCCATCAGTTAGGTCAAATTGCGTCTACCTTGGCACGTGGCGAAGGCCTACAAGCACACGCTTTGTCTGCTGAATTTCGTTGTAACTAATATCAATTAGCGTTGGGTTTGGCTGTATCGTTATGAATAAAGCATTCATCAAAGAGAGTGATGCATCAGAGGAACTGGAAGAGGAGGTCGTTGCTTCGCCTTTACCGGTTGGCAGTAAAAACTATATTACTCCTGCGGGTCACGCGCGCTTGATGGAAGAATATCAATGGTTACTGAATAAAGAACGACCGGATGTCACCGCAATGGTTTCATGGGCGGCCGGAAATGGGGATCGCTCTGAAAATGGCGATTATATTTATGGCAAGAGACGCTTACGCGAAATCGACAAACGTTTACGCTTTCTATCTAAGCGCCTTGAAATTGCTGAAATCATCGATCCAACATTACCGCGTGAAGATAGCTCGCGTGTTTTTTTTGGTGCAACCGTTTGCTACC
>CAZIDT010000170.1:0-4229 GCA_964537855.1 uncultured Nitrosomonas sp. | reverse complement strand
CTCTATCTATTTAAGGAACAATAATGAGTGAAGGTAGAATTGTTCAATGTATCGGTGCGGTAATTGACGTGGAATTTCAGAAAGATGGAATTCCTAATGTTTATGATGCCCTAGTTATGGAAGGGTCGGAGCTGACTCTGGAAGTGCAACAACAACTCGGTGATGGTGTTGTAAGAACTATTGCGCTGGGATCATCAGATGGTTTACGTCGCGGGATGACCGTCGTCAATACTAAAAAACAAATTTCTGTACCGGTTGGAACAAAAACACTTGGCCGTATTATGGACGTGTTAGGTAGGCCCATTGATGAGATGGGACCTGTTGGTGCTGAAAAAGCCATGCCGATTCATCGTGCGGCGCCTGCTTTTGACGAGCTCTCAGCTTCAACTGAATTGCTTGAAACTGGGATTAAGGTGATCGATCTGGTTTGCCCGTTTGCTAAGGGTGGTAAGATTGGATTGTTTGGTGGTGCAGGTGTAGGGAAAACCGTAAACATGATGGAATTGATCCGAAACATTGCGATCGAACACAGTGGTTACTCTGTATTTGCAGGTGTAGGTGAAAGAACACGTGAGGGGAATGACTTCTACCATGAAATGAAGGATTCCAATGTATTGGATAAAGTTGCCCTGGTATACGGTCAAATGAATGAACCACCAGGAAACCGCTTGCGTGTGGCTTTAACTGGATTGACCATGGCTGAAGCGTTCCGTGATGAAGGTCGTGACGTTCTTTTCTTCGTTGACAATATTTATCGTTACACCCTGGCAGGAACAGAAGTTTCTGCATTGTTAGGTCGTATGCCTTCAGCGGTTGGATATCAACCTACCCTGGCTGAAGAAATGGGAAGATTGCAAGAACGGATTACCTCTTCAAAAACTGGATCGATTACTTCGATTCAAGCTGTTTACGTTCCTGCGGATGATTTAACTGATCCATCTCCAGCAACAACCTTTGGTCACTTGGATGCGACCGTAGTATTGTCGCGTGACATTGCATCATTAGGTATCTATCCAGCAGTTGATCCGCTTGATTCAACTTCTCGTCAGTTGGATCCACTCGTGATCGGAGAAGATCACTATCAAACTGCGCGTGAAGTTCAGCAAACTCTACAACGCTATAAAGAATTGCGTGACATTATTGCGATTCTGGGTATGGATGAATTGTCGCCTGAAGATAAATTATCCGTAAGCCGTGCAAGAAAAATTCAACGTTTCTTGTCACAACCATTCTTCGTAGCTGAAGTATTTACCGGATCACCTGGAAAATATGTACCATTGAAAGAAACCATCAAAGGCTTCAAAGGAATCGTTAATGGTGAATATGATGATATTCCTGAACAAGCGTTCTACATGGTCGGTGGTATCGAAGAAGTCATCGAAAAAGCGAAAAAACTTCAATAATAACTTTTTGATATAGAGAATCAATGGGAACTGTCTTTCATTTGGATATCGTGAGTGCGGAAGATTCAATCTACTCCGGTCCTGCTGAGTTTCTCGTAGCACCTGCTATGATGGGTGAAGTCGGTATTTATCCCCAACATACACCGCTACTTACCCGTATTAAATCAGGCATGGTCCGGATTAAAGCACCGCTAAAAGACGAAGAATCTGTTTATGTCTCAGGTGGAATGCTAGAAGTACAACCCGATGTTGTAACTATTCTGGCTGATACAGCGATTCGTAGTCATGATCTGGATGAAGCTAAAGCACTTGAAGCGAAGAAACGTGCTGAAGAAATCATGAAAGACAAACAAAGCGGCATTGAATATGCTCGTGCTCAAGCTGAATTGATCGAAGCTTCTGCTCAATTAGCTGCAATACAAAAACTCAGAAAACGTGGCTCAGGCCACTAAATCAAATTATCCACTCATTTGTTAACCCGAGTGAGTGGATAAGCCTTAATTAAAATCCAACCCTTAATATTATAAGTTTGATTTAGCGTCGGCTTTTCGTTGCATAAGTCAAAATTTCCCTCGATTCGCTCGTTTCTTTTTTGAATACGTGTTGTTTTTGCAACCAAGCGTTCATAACCAATCCGATAAGCTAGTTTTTTTCATCTGAAAGGGTGTATATTCTTTAGCTGGCATTCTTTCGATGGTGTAAGAATCATGGCAAAGCGTACTAAAAAAATCTATGTGCTTGATACTTCCGTGCTGCTATTCGATCACAACGCCATCAAGAATTTTGAAGAAAACGACGTCGCCATTCCGATCACCTGCCTCGAAGAACTCGATCGTTTCAAAGTTGGCAACGACACTAAAAATTTTGAAGCCCGTGAGGTCATCCGCTTTTTAGATAAATTATCGGAGGATTATGGCCTAGAAAAATGGATCCCACTTGGTGATGAGAAAGGCCGCCTAAAGATTGTCATGTCGAATGTCTTAAATGGCGTCGATGCAGAAAAAATCTATGGTGAAGGCAAAAATGACCACAAAATCATCAATGCAGCACTGACGCTCGCAAATACCCAGAAAACAGCACGCGTTGTACTGGTAACCAAAGATATCAATCTTCGACTAAAAGCTAAAGCGATTGGCTTACCTTCAGAAGATTATGAAACCGGCAAGGTCAAGAATGTCAAATCGATCTCAGCAGGTTTTCCCATTCTTGAACAGATAGCCTCGAGTGTCATCAATGAGATTGTTAAATATGGAAGCATAGTTGAAGCAGGTCTTTTGGGCGATCATAAACTTGCCAATGGCTATTACATTCTGCGTAATGTCAATGACTCGATCTTAGCGCGCTATAACCAAACTCAAAATACCATCGAGCGTGTTGAGAAAGCCTACGTGTACGCGATTAAGCCGAGAAATGCCGAACAGGCCTTTGCAGTCGATGCGTTGCTCAATAGTGAGATAAAATTAGTTGCCCTACAAGGAGTAGCCGGCACTGGTAAAACCCTGCTTGCACTAGCCTCTGCGCTTGAGCTTAAAAATAAATATGATCAGATTATCCTAGCTCGGCCCATCGTTCCGCTTAGCAATCGGGATATTGGCTATTTGCCAGGCACAGCTGAAGACAAAATATCTCCTTTCATGCAGCCACTCTGGGACAACCTGAAATTTATCAAAAGCCAATTTCGTCCTACCGAGCGCAAATCCAAAGCACTCGATGAAATGGAAGAGAGCGGCAAGCTCTCCATCACTGCGCTAGCGTTCATTCGAGGACGTAGCTTATCCAATGTAATGTTCATCATCGATGAAGCGCAAAATCTGACGCCACATGAAGTCAAAACCATTATCACTCGTGCTGGAGAAGGAACCAAAGTCGTTTTCACGGGCGATATTCATCAAATCGATACGCCTTACCTAGATGAACAATCCAATGGCCTGACGTATTTAATCGATCGTTTGAAAGGCCATCCACTGTTTGCGCATATCCGCCTAGAAAAGGGCGAACGTTCGGAGTTAGCTAATCTCGCCAACGATTTATTGTGAGTATACAATCAATTATTACCTTGAATTTCAATTTCCGTTTGCTATGCAAAGCTAGCTACTTAAGCAGTAACTGAAACACTTTGGTGTGTAGAAAATAAAGATTAATGTGAGTGCTCAAAGTTTTGAGGCCACTTTCTGGAAGTATGCATGACAGCTAGGATACGAATATCGTTTGGGGTGATTTGATAAACCAGGATGTAGGGAAGATCACTGACTATCATTTCTCGTGTTCCCCGTACACGACCAAGTCGGCCCATTTCGGGGTGAAGAGATAAATTATCCGCTGTAGTTTTTATTTTGGTTAATACCTTATACGTGGCCTCAGCGTTTTCTTGAGCAATATAGTTACCAATCGCTATTAAATCTTCCAGCGCTTCATTAAGCCATACAACCGCATTCATGCTTTGAATTGATTGATGGTCGCATCAACGTCATCGCTCGAATGAAACTGAGTATTTTCTGCCGAGGCAATTTCCAAACGTTCTTGAATTTTTTTTGCTTGCCACTCGTAAATTTCAAGATAGTGATCAATGGCTTGATTAACCAACCAATTCCGAGAACGATCTAAGCTGCTTGCAATGGCATCTAATTTTTCTTGTTTTTCTAGCGGTACTGATACACTCATGCGTCCTGTTTCGCTTGCCATTTTAATTCCTTAATCAAAAGTAATCATCAATAATCATTGCATAGACAGAGAATTTCTACAAGCTGAAACAGCATGCAAATATTGATTTAAGTTAAAATCTCTGGCTAAAATTAAACCATCACCAGCACTACCTACGCCCGTCGC
>CAZIDT010000169.1:0-4246 GCA_964537855.1 uncultured Nitrosomonas sp. | reverse complement strand
CTAGCTTTGCAATATGCCTTAGGTCGGGATTCTGAATATCAAGACCTTGAATGATTAAATTCATACTATTTCTAAATGAGATCAAATTTTTTAGCGGAATATACTAGGCGTTACATACGCATCATTGAGCGTGAGTAGCCGGAATTGGAACTTGAATGATACTGGTTTTTGGCGACGATGCTAGATCTGATTTTGTAAAGAAAGCGCGTGATCCCATTCGACAATTCTATTGCGGCCTGCATGCTTGGCTGCATATAGCGCTAAATCGGCTGCTTCTAACATGCTATCGTGCGAAGTAAAAACACTACCTTTATCAAGGTTTGTAGCGATTCCCATCGAGACGGTAATGCCGATATGTTCACCATTATCGAGTTTATGGGAGATCGCTTCGATGTTATTTTTAAGCCGAATGAGCAGTTTGCGTGCCGAAGCAATCGGTGTTCCTGGGAGAATTAATACAAACTCTTCGCCACCATAGCGACATAACAAATCGTCTTGTCGGATTTGGCCGAAAATGGCTCTGACGAGTGCAATGAGTAGCGCATCGCCGACTATATGACCATGCGCGTCGTTAACTTGTTTGAAATGATCCACATCGATCATCGCAATGGTTAGCGGAGTTGAGTGTTGTGTTGAAAAGATAAATTCACGTTCAAAAACGGAATCAAAGAAAGCACGATTGTGCGCACCGGTTAATCCGTCTCGCTGCGTTTTATCCTCTAAATCTCGTATTTTGACTAGCGATTGGATCGATAATAACTCCTGTGCCTCGGACATAAGGGCATTGAGTTCGCTTTCACTGCAAATGTTAAATTCAAATAACTCTTCAACTGTTCTGAGTTCATCTCTGATTCTTTCGATAATGTTCAGTAAAGATTGACCATCTAAATTAAGCCGAGCGTAAAGCTTGGTCATTACCTGCGCTATTTTCTCGGTATCGCTGGGATTCAAGAAATAATCCGCGATATACCCTGATGCAGAAACGCAATCGGAGATCGTTGGTTCTCCCTTCTGAGAAGAAGATTGATTGTGGCTGGTCATGCAAGCGATCGCGACATAGCTTGGTAGATTCCAGCGTTTGAGCAAGGTATAGCCAAGCTCGTCATGGCCCGTTTCAAAGGCTTCATACTCTGCCTGCAATAAAGCATCATGGGAGGAGGCAGATGAATAGATTTGGGTATACGCCTCAGGAATGATTGAAAAGAAGGCGAGGATACCGATATCTTGCAACAGGCCCGCAAGAAACAAGTCATCCGCCATTTTTAGATTAATTTTATTGCCTAGCGCTTTACATGCCAAAGCAGCAATGATCGATCTACGCCAGAACAGATCGCTATGTGCCTTTCCAATGCTTGATTCCATATGTTGCATCAAGGTTTTCGTCAGAGAGAATGAAAGCGCGATGCTGATGACGGCATGCGTGCCTAGTACACAGACAGCCTGACGGATGTTGCTCGACGTTCTTCTCGATTTATACAGTGGGGAATTGGCAGTTTTGAGTATTTTTGCTGCTAACGCCGGATCGAGCGAAATATAGTGGCTAATTTGAAGCATATCGGTATCAGCACTATTAGCCAGGTCTATAATTTTGAGTGCGACCGAAGGGAGGCTCGGTAATGTCGAGCAAAAACGCAGTTGTTGGATGAGATTTTCTTTCATTACCTTCCCTTTATCGCCTATAAAATTGAGTATAGTTAATTTTTCCTTTAGTAGTCATAACGCATTTTAAGCGATGCAACTTGATGAAAAGAAAGAATAAGAAGGCAAAAAATGTTAGAGTTTGTGATTATGAATGTAATTCGATTTGAATTGTTTGGCTTCTTTTGACTTTGTGCTGGGAGTCCAGCGATAATCCAATTGAATTGCTATCGAATAATTGACAAGGAGTGGAATGTGGATTTTGCAATCAAGGTAGGAAGTGCTGATAAGCAACGCAGTAGTTGTATCGTCGTAGGTGTGTTTGAATCTCGTAAACTAACGGATGCGGCTAAAAATATCGATATCGCTGCGGATGGCTATGTGAGTAATATACTCCGAACAGGGGATATGAATGGGAAATTGGGGGCCACGCTACTACTGCATAATATTCCTGCCATTCCAAGTAAGCGGATACTACTGGTCGGATTAGGTCAGGAGAAAGAATACAATAGCAAAGCGTTTAGAACGGCAATTTTATCGGCGGTGAATTCACTGCTTCGTACCGCAGTATCTGAAGTAGGTTTATTTTTACTGGATATCCCACTGAAAGATCGCGACTTGTCCTGGAAAGTATCACAAACAGCGGTTCTAGCGAGTGATTGTCTTTATCGATTTGATGCGCCTAAATCCAAATCAGAAAGTGAACTACCATCACTTAACAAAGTGACGCTCTATCTTAGCGATCGAGCACATCTCAAAATAGCTGAAGTCGCTATGGCACAAGGGGTAGCGATTGCGCAAGGCATGAAAGTAGCTAAAGATTTAGGTAATTTAGCGCCGAATATTTGTACACCCAGCTATCTTGCTAAGCATGCTGTGGATATGGGTAAAGCTCACAAACTCAAAGTTTCAGTGCTTGGCCACAAAGAAATAGAGAAGCTGAAGATGGGGGCGTTGCTAGCGGTAGCAAAAGGGAGTCACCAACCAGCTAAATTCATTACGTTAGAGTACAAAGGGCTAGGCAAAACGGAGAAACCAATCGTGTTGGTTGGTAAAGGCATTACCTTTGATACGGGCGGTATTTCGCTCAAACCACCAGCAGAAATGGATGAGATGAAATACGACATGAGCGGTGCAGCGAGTGTACTGGGAACGTTGACTGCAGTCGCTGCAATGGGGCTGCCACTCAATGTGGTAGGTATTATTCCGACAACTGAAAACATGCCTGGCGGCAATGCGACCAAACCAGGTGATGTGGTAACCAGTATGTCTGGGCAAACTATCGAAATATTGAATACCGATGCAGAGGGACGCCTGATTTTATGCGATGCCTTGACTTATGCTGAGCGGTACAATCCCGAAGCAGTTATCGATATCGCTACATTGACAGGGGCTTGTGTCATTGCGTTAGGTCATGTAGCGTCAGGCTTGATGAGCAACAACGATCAATTGGCTGATGAGTTACTGCAAGCTGCTGAGTTATCGGTAGATCGCGTTTGGCGATTACCGTTATGGGATGACTATCAGGATTTATTAAAGAGTAATTTTGCGGATATGGCGAATATCGGTGGGAGATCGGCAGGAACGATTTCTGCAGCCTGCTTTCTAGCGCGATTTGCTGACAAGTATCACTGGGCACATCTCGATATCGCTGGTACTGCTTGGAAATCTGGAAAAGACAAGGGCTCTACAGGACGTCCCGTTCCGTTACTCACACAATTTCTGATTTCTCGGGCAATGCGTAAATAATCCATAACGGCTAAGCGAAGAGTACCCAATCGATTGATACGGTTTACGGCTAGATCAAGATTGGTAAGACAGCATGATACAAGTTGATTATTATACGGGGGCGGCTGACAAGCTTGCGATCGCGTGTCGTTTATGCACAAAGGTTGTTCAGCAAATGCAGAGAATGCTTATTTTGAGTGATGATGCACTGCAACTCGCTCAATTGGATAAACTGCTATGGACCTTTTCTTCTGTTAGTTTTATTCCGCATTGTTTCGTCGATAATCAATTATCTTCTGTCACCCCGATTGTATTGGGTGCTCCGACTCAAGTTCACGATAAAACATTGGGCTATACGATTTTGCTTAATTTTTATGATGAGATTCTGCCTTACTATCAACAGTTTAATCGAGTTATTGAGATCGTTGATCATACGCCGGTGGATAAAGAGAAAGCACGCAAACGTTACCGCATCTATCAGGCGCAAGGTTGTGATATTCGACACCATAACCTAGATGGCTGATTTTTTGACAATGTTAGAGATATTATTTGATGACTGCCCATCCTGATATACCGCCTGAACCAGAAGATCATACATTGCTCAATAAACTGGATGCGATATTGAAGAAGTATCGAAAGGAGTATTCAGCTGTGATTCACCCGGCGGATCTTAAAGCGGCTCCTGCAATACCAGAATCTCCAGAACTTCCAGAATCAACTCCAAACCCAGCAGCAATAACGCCAGCACCGCCGAATCAGGTTGATATGCTGCCAAGCATTACTGCGCCTGATATTCCGATTTTAATGGAAAAAATTGTTGTTGCACCGGAAATATCATTTAATGAGTCCGGTATCTCATTGCTTCTCTGTTATGCATTTG
>CAZIDT010000168.1:0-4262 GCA_964537855.1 uncultured Nitrosomonas sp. | reverse complement strand
ATGATCTTTATCATTTTTATGGTGAGTACTCGGGTGTGAGAATTGCGCGTAAACACATTTCTTGGTACACCAAGGGATTGACGCATTCTGCTGTGTTTCGGCATGCAATGAATCAATTGCAAACAGTAGAAGAGCAATTGGCAGCTACACATCAATTTTTTCAACAATTAGCTGACTATGGGCAAAGGCTTACTTATGATAATGAGGTGGCAATCGCAGTATGAGCAGTTTTAATGAGAATGAGATCGCAAGCTGTATTCGTAAGTCCCTGGATGCTTACTTTAAAGATTTAGATGGTGAGAAACCTTGCCCTATCTATGAAATGGTAATCAATAGCGTAGAGAAACCGCTGCTCGAGTTGGCTATTCAGTATGCTAAGGGTAATCAAAGCAAGGCAGCAGAGCTGTTGGGAATAAGTCGCAATACACTTCGCAGCCGACTGGCTAAACATCAGATCAAATAATGCATTATGATCAAACAAGCATTAATTAGTGTTTCAAATAAAGCAGGTGTGGTAAGTCTTGCACGAGCACTCAGCCAGCGTGGAATTAAAATCATATCGTCTGGCGGTACCGCAAAATTACTGCAAGAAAACGCAATACCGGTTACCGAAGTTAGTGACTATACCGGATTTCCCGAAATGCTCGATGGACGGGTTAAGACCTTGCATCCGAAGATTCATGCGGGGATATTATCGAGGATGGACCTTGCTACCCATCGGCAGGCAATACAACAAGTAGGGATCGATCCGATCGAATTAGTGGTTGTGAATCTCTATCCCTTTGTTGAAACGATTAATCGTGCGGGTTGTACTTTGGTTGAAGCAATTGAAAATATCGATATCGGAGGGCCCACGTTAATTCGAGCCGCTGCAAAGAATTATCAGCATGTGACGGTCATTACAGAGCCTGAAGATTACTCAATCTTATTGGCAGAGTTGGATAAAGAAAATGGTAGCGTTAGCGAAGTACGCCGCTTCTCCTTTGCTCAGAAAGCATTCACACATACTGCTTGTTATGATAGTGCGATCAGTAATTATTTGACTGCCATCGAATCCAATGGGCAACACCACTCATTTCCTGAACAGTTGAATCTAAATTTTAGCCGAGTTCAATCACTGCGATATGGTGAAAATCCCCATCAGCAAGCTGCCTTTTATCGGGATGTGAAGCCATTACCCGGTAGTTTAGCGAACTATACGCAACTCCAAGGTAAAGAATTATCGTTTAACAATATCGCGGATACGGATGCAGCTTGGGAATGTGTTAAATCATTCGATAGACCAGCTTGTGTGATTATTAAACATGCAAATCCCTGTGGTGTTGCTGTTGCAGATCAGCTGCTTACAGCATATCAACTGGCTTTTGCAACCGATCCAACTTCTGCGTTTGGTGGCATTATTGCCTTTAATCGGGAAGTCGATGCAGTGTCAGCAAATGCTGTCATTAAGCAGTTCGTCGAGGTCATTATTGCTCCTGGCTTTAGCCAAGAAGCACAATCTATTCTAAAACAAAAAGCGAACATTCGCGTTTTGATTGTGCCGCTTCATACGGAATCGAATCGTTATGATTTGAAGCGTGTTGGTGGAGGATTATTAGTTCAAACACCCGATGATTTCCAGATTGGAGAGGATAACCTTAACGTTGTGACGCAATTGAAACCAACTGTAGAGCAGATTCAAGATTGCTTATTTGCTTGGCGGGTTGCTAAATTTGTGAAATCGAACGCGATCGTATTTTGTGCACAAGGTCGCACGCTAGGTATTGGTGCCGGGCAAATGAGTCGCGTTGATAGTGCACGTATTGCTTCCATTAAGGCGGAGCAAGCTGGTTTAGATTTGAGTGGCTCAACTGTTGCATCCGATGCATTTTTTCCATTTCGAGATGGCCTGGATGTCGTAGTTAAAGCAGGCGCTAAGTTGGTTATACAACCTGGCGGAAGTATTCGTGATGAAGAAGTCATTCAAGCAGCAAATGAACAGGGTGTAATTATGCTTCTTACTGGCATTCGCCACTTTAGACATTAACTAGCTTGCTAGTAGATGCAATTTATCGCATGTTAATGACACCATTATTATTTTTATTAGGTTAATTGAGACGGAACGATGAAAGTATTAGTGGTCGGTAGTGGCGGAAGAGAACATGCCATTGCATGGAAATTGAGTCAATCTCCACGCGTTCAAAAGGTATGGGTTGCCCCAGGTAATGCAGGTACAGCTCTTGAGTCTGGACTTGAGAATGTTCCCATTACAAAAAATTCTGAGCTAATAAACTTTGTTAAGAATGAAAATATCGACCTGACCGTCGTTGGCCCTGAAGCACCCTTAGCAGATGGTATTGTCGATACGTTCCGATTGGAAGGGCTGAAAATTTTTGGCCCAACCCAAAAAGCAGCACAACTAGAAGCTTCAAAAATTTTTGCAAAAGCATTTATGCAACGGCATGGGATTCCAACCGCGAATTCGGCAAGCTTTAGCCGAGCAGATGCAGCGCATTGCTATATAGATCAGGTAAAGCTACCGATTGTCATCAAGGCAGATGGATTAGCAGCCGGGAAAGGTGTAGTTGTTGCATATTCGCGTGATCAAGCTCATGAAGCAGTTGATTACATGCTAAAAAATAGTAAGTTGGGAAAGGCCGGTGCACAAATTTTAGTTGAAGATTTTCTGGAGGGAGAAGAGGCTAGTTTCATTGTCATGGCAGATGGTTTGCATGCTTTACCCCTTGCAACCAGTCAGGACCATAAGCGTTTGTTAGATAATGATTTGGGACCTAATACTGGTGGGATGGGTGCTTATTCTCCAGCAGCCTGTATTTCTCCAGATCTGCACGCTAAGATTATGCGTGAGATTATCCATCCCACTCTTTGGGGAATGTCGCAAGAAAATGAGCCTTATACTGGGTTTTTATATGCAGGCTTAATGATATCGCCCCAAGGTGATATCAAAGTGCTTGAATTCAATTGCCGTTTGGGGGATCCAGAAACTCAATCGATCATGATGCGCCTTAAAACTGATTTCTCGGTACTGATTGAACATGGGATTGATCAATCGTTAGATAAAACTGAAATTGAGTGGGATCGAAGAACTGCCCTGGGAGTCGTAATGGCTGCAGAAGGCTACCCAGAATCGCCACGTAAACATGACAAAATTGAAGGTTTAGCGGAAGTAATGAAGGAGCAATCCGCAATCGATGATTTTCACGTATTTCATGCCGGCACAGCACTGAATAAAGAAGACCCTCCTGCAATTTTAACTTCGGGAGGAAGAGTGTTGTGTGTGACTGCGTTGGGTGAAAATATTAAACTGGCACATCAACGTGCTTACGATATTGCTCACAAAATTCAATTTAGTGGCGCTCAAATGCGCCATGATATTGGTTATCGGGCCATAAATAGAGTCGGTTCTCCTCTAAGGTAGATCGCTATTTTTTCTCATTAAATTGATTACAGAAGCGCAACTCATTCTGTTTTTGTTTCATCCTGCGCTTCCGCATATTTTGCGAGGAATAGTCCTTGTAAAATAACGAAAACAAGCATTAGCCCAGTAAATCCAAATAACTTGAAATTGACCCAGAACTCAGTCGAGTAGCTAAATGCAACGTAAAGGTTGATTGCACCCATCGCAGCAAAAAATACCATCCAATTCCTATTAAGACGTGTCCAAATTACCTCAGGCAATTTAAGCTGAGCGCTGAGCATCGATTGGATCAAATTTTTCTTATAGAACACTTGACTGATTAATAGCACACAGGCGAATAACCAATAGAGTACCGTTGGCTTCCATTTAATAAAGGCTTCATCCTGAAGAAATAACGTCGCACCGCCAAAAGTAACGATTAGAGCGAGGCTAACCCATAATAAATTGTCGACTTTGCGGTGACGAAACCATGACCAGCCGACTTGTAAGAACGTTGCGATAATTGCAGCAGCAGTGGCAGCGTAGATATCAACTAGTTTATAGGTAATAAAAAATAAAATGACTGGAAATAGATCAAAAAGTAATTTCATTTTAGTTGTAGAAGGCTGAAATAACGCAACCAAGTATTGTAAATAAAGGCTCATCATACCTGATGCGTTAATAAAGTTCACTCGCAAGCCATTGCTGTAATTTGCACATTGCTATTTCTAGCAACTTTTCCATCTTCTGAAGTAACCTGAACGCACACAGTCGTTGCTCCTTTCATTGTTAGATTAACTAAAGCGCTTGCTGTACGGAAGTACGATGTACCAGGGTACGATAGGCGAGGTGATGGTAATTTGTC
>CAZIDT010000167.1:0-4311 GCA_964537855.1 uncultured Nitrosomonas sp. | reverse complement strand
CTCCATAGAGCATAGTATTTCTGGAAAACACATCCTGTGCCTCGAAAATTTTTTAAAAAATATCTACCTTCACACGAAAGTATCCGACAGAATCGATTCATCAATTTTTTTGGCAAATCGTTGCATCATCATAATCTGTGGCATCTGCATCGTCGTTCTGTGGCAGGAGGTTTTGCTGCGGGTTTATTCGCAGGACTCATTCCCGGCAGCAATCCTGTCCAGTTCTTCTTTGCTGCTTTGTTTTCCATTATCTTTAAAGTAAATTTACCCGTCGCTGCTTTGACAACACTCTATTCAAATCCATTCACAATTCTACCGCTCTATTGGACCGCCTATCTACTAGGCGGTTTTTTTATCGATAATGGGATGCATAGCCTTCCACCAGTCGAACTCAATTTGTCTGATAAGGCCTTCTCGGAATGGGTGCCAACCGCTATCGCCTGGCTCACTTCTTTTGGAAAACCATTGATCGTCGGATTAGT
Organism: uncultured Nitrosomonas sp.; assembly: GCA_964537855.1. Lineage (GTDB taxonomy): Bacteria > Pseudomonadota > Gammaproteobacteria > Burkholderiales > Nitrosomonadaceae > Nitrosomonas. The sequence continues at coordinate 3,829 of CAZIDT010000167.1, read as the reverse complement.
ATTGCTTGCATCGTTTCTTGCCATCGTCGGTTATATTTTAGTCCGGCTGATCTGGCGATTTTATATTATTCATACCTGGCGTAAGCGTCACCAACGCATCCAACCCTAGACGCTGTAATTTAATCTAAAATATCAACATTAAGCGGGCTAAGTGCTCACGCCCTAACCATCCAATCATGCAGAAAAATAAAATTATTATTCGCACACTTATTGTTGTTATCTCGATCACCGTCATGGGCTATATCGGTTGGTATTTATCTCGCAAACCACCGATCGAAGTAGAGCTAGCAACCGTAAGTCGTGGGACTGTTGAAGCAATCGTCGTCAATACCCGAGCTGGTACGATTAAAGCCTGCCGAAGAGCAAAGCTAGCACCCGCAGCCGGTGGCCAGATCGTCAAGCTTTTAGTAAAAGAAGGAGAACGCGTTACTCAAGGACAGCGTTTATTGGAGCTTTGGAATGCGGATCTTACTGCACAGCACGAACTTGCAACGCAACAAGTTGCCACGGCCATGAGTCGCCAACGGGAAAGCTGTATTATCGCAAGTAACGCACAGCGAGAATCAAAGCGAACCCAGCAACTGGTTGCAAAAGGATTTGTTAGTTCGCAACGCGCTGAAGATGCCGAGGCCAATGCGCAGGCACAACAAGCGAGTTGTGCTGCTGCAAGTGCTGATGTGAAACGAGCTCAAGCACAACTTGAAGTCACTCAAGCTAATCTTAATCGTACGATGCTCAACGCACCGTTTTCGGGTGTCATTGCTCAAGTAACTGGGGAACTCGGTGAGTATACAACGCCATCTCCTCCTGGAATCCCAACCCCCCCCGCTATCGATCTAATCGATGATTCATGCCTCTATGTGAGCGCGCCCATGGATGAAATCGACGCGCCTAAACTTGGGATTGGTCAAAAAGCACGGATCACCATTGATGCTTTAGTAAATCAAACCTTTTCAGGTAGCGTGCGACGTATCGCACCTTATGTAACAGAAATCGAAAAGCAAGCTAGAACCGTCGAGGTAGAAGTCAATTTCATCGAAAATACGCAGCGCGTATTATTAGTCGGTTATAGCGCCGATGTTGAAGTCATTACCGATCAACATGAGCAAGTATTACGAATTCCAACCCAAGCAATCCGCCAACGTAACAAAGTATGGGTATTAAACCAACAAGATCGCCTTGAAGAACGAGCGCTTGAAATTGGGTTATCAAACTGGGTCTACACTGAAGTAACAAGTGGGTTACAAGAAGGTGATCAAGTACTGATTGCTTCCGATTTAGAGACGATATCACCCAGTATCCAAGTTAAACCAAAAGTTCCTCAATCATGATTCAGCTCATTGATGTCTGCCGTGTTTTCCATATGGGAGATCAAGCAATTCATGCGCTGAATCAAATTCAGTTAACAATTACCGAGGGTGAATATGTTTCCATTATGGGTCCTTCTGGCTCTGGAAAATCGACGCTGCTCAACGTAATTGGACTTCTAGATCGTCCCAATAGTGGACGATATCTGTTAGATAATATCGATGTCACCGATTTATCCGAATCCGATCAAGCTCGTGTTCGTCAGAATAAAATTGGCTTCGTATTCCAATCATTTCACCTTATCCCGCGCTTGACTGCCGCTGAAAATATCGAATTACCCCTGATCTTGTCTGGCATCGATCCCAATGAACGTAAGAAAAGAGTTGAAGCTGCTTTACTTGCGTTTAATTTAATCGAACGCGCTCAACATCGCCCTGCTGAATTATCAGGTGGGCAACGACAACGCGTTGCCATTGCACGGGCCACCATTTTACGCCCTACCGCTCTATTGGCGGATGAACCAACTGGCAATCTCGATCATCGTATTGGCTCTGAAGTGATCACTCTATTGGAAAACCTTCATCACGCTGGCACGACGCTCATCATCGTAACCCATGATCGTGAGCTTGGATTACGTGCTCATCGCCGAATTGCCATGCGTGATGGCAGCATCATCGCTGATGAACGATGAAATATTACGATATCCTCCAATTTTCACTTAATACTATTAAGAGCTATCCTACTCGCTCATTTTTAATTGTACTGGCTATGGCTCTGGGTGTAGCAGCTGTCATTGTGCTCACTGCACTCGGAGACGGAGCACGTCGTTATGTTATCCAGCAATTCTCTTCCATTGGAACCAATCTCATTGTCGTTTTACCCGGTCGAGCCGAGACAGCAGGTAGTTTTCCTGGAGCCGCTATGGGACAAACACCACGTGAGTTGACGCTAGAAGATGCACGCTGGTTAGGATATATTCCACAAATTCGACGATATGCCCCCCTCAATGTTGGTGCGGCGGAGCTTGTAGGCGCGAGCCGCCTCCGTGAAGTAAGTGTACTGGGAAGTACCGTCGATCTACTTCCGATTCGCCATATGGAGCTTGCTCAAGGTGGGTTTCTCAATCAGGGCTCTGAAAATAATGCACAAATTGTGTTAGGCGCCAAACTGGCCAAAGAATTTTTCCCAGATGGCAATGCAGTTGGTCAAAGAATTCGACTCGGTGATCGACGATTTATCATTTCAGGTGTATTAGCGAGCCAAGGTGAAACCATGGGGTTTAATTCTGACGAAATTGTCATCATCCCCATTTACCATGCCCAAGCTTTGTTCAATACAACTTCTCTATTCCGCATTTTGATTGAAGTCAGAAATCGTAGTGATATTCCAGCTGCAAAGGAAGCCATAAAAGAAATGTTAATCCAACGCCATGATGGCGAAGACGATGTAACCGTGATTACTCAAGATGCAGTCCTATCAACCTTTGATCGAATCCTCAATGCATTAACTTTGGGTGTTGCGGGTATCGCTGCCATTAGCCTAGCCGTTGCTGGAATTTTAGTGATGAACGTGATGCTGGTTTCTGTAAGTCAGCGGACTGATGAAATTGGATTATTTAAAGCCATTGGCGCGCAATCACGTGATATCCGTTACCTATTTCTCGCTGAGGCTGCCTGGTTATCACTGGTGGGGGCTATCATTGGCTTCGTATTAGGTCAATTCGGTAGTCTGATAATACGAGTAGCTTACCCACTGCTACCAGCTTGGCCACCGCTATGGGCTTGTTTAGCAGGTATCGTCGTTGCGATTGGAACTGGAACCTTAGCCGGTATTTTACCGGCAGTTCGCGCATCCCGCCTTGATCCTGTGAAAGCGCTCAGTAGCAAATGAATCTAGCGGACTCGCTTCAATTCGCGCTCCATGCTCTATCTGCGCATCGTGGACGCACCCTATTATCTGCCTCGGGCATTGCAATCGGTATCGCTGCAGTGATTCTACTGACTTCGATCGGTGAAGGTATTCAACACTTTGTTCTATCTGAGTTCACGCAATTTGGCACCAATATCCTGAACATTACGCCAGGTAAAGTTCGTACCCATGGCGGATCAGTTGGCTCAATCGGCAGCGCACGTATCCTCACCATCGAAGACTCGCTTGCATTAAAAACATCACGCTACGTGCAGTATATTAATGCTACGGTATTTGGCAATGCAGAAATTCGTGCCGAGGGACTTAGTCGCCGTGTAACGGTGTATGGACAAGGGCCTGATTTTGATAAAGCGTTCAATATGAATGTAGCCATTGGACAGTATCTGCCTGCTGATGATCCTCGTAACCCCCGTGCTTTTGCCGTACTGGGCGCTAAAGTTCATCAAGAGCTATTTGGCAACACTAATCCATTAGGCACTATCCTCCAAGTCGGTGGCTCACGCTTTAGAGTAATCGGTGTTATGTCATCGAAAGGACAAGTGCTTGGTTTTGATTTGGACGATACGGTGTTTATCCCTACCGCCCGTGCACT
>CAZIDT010000166.1:0-4346 GCA_964537855.1 uncultured Nitrosomonas sp. | reverse complement strand
GTAATAAGATTAATCAGGGAAAAAAGCAGGTAGAAGAAGCGCTCAATCAGCGACGGGTAGTGCTATTAGAAAATGAGGTACGAGCACGACTAGAGACAGACAATATCGATGTTACTTTGCCTGGTCGAGGTTTGTCAAAAGGTGGGTTGCATCCTGTTTCAATTGTACTAGAGCGCATTGAGCGATTGTTTCGATCGATTGGCTTCTCTGTCGCTTCTGGGCCAGAAATTGAGAGTGACTTTTATAATTTTACTGCACTAAATATTCCACAAAATCATCCAGCTAGAGCGATGCATGATACATTTTATGTGGAAAATGGTGATTTATTGCGTACACATACATCACCTGTTCAAATTCGCTTCATGACAACACATCAACCTCCATTAAAGGTAATTGCACCTGGGCGTGTTTACAGATGTGACTCGGACGTTACTCATACTCCGATGTTCCATCAAGTTGAAGGGTTCTGGGTGGATGAGGAAGTGAGTTTTTCTGCTCTAAAGGGAATTTTGATGACTTTTATGCAAAACTTCTTTGAACGTGAAGATTTGAAAGTGCGTTTTAGACCTTCTTTTTTTCCATTTACTGAACCATCTGCAGAAATGGATATTAGTTGTGTGATGTGTAATGGAGCTGGTTGTCGGGTTTGTAGCCATACTGGTTGGTTAGAAGTGCTGGGTTGTGGAATGGTTCATCCAAATGTACTTAAGTATGTCAATATTGATAGTGAGAAATATTCAGCCTTTGCGTTTGGGGTAGGGGTAGAAAGATTAACGATGCTTCGCTATGGAGTTAGTGATTTACGGTTGTTTTTTGAAAATGATTTGCGTTTTCTAGGACAATTTAATTAAATTTGTAGGTTTTTCTCATCATGAGATTTTCAGAAAATTGGCTGCGAAGCTTTGTTAACCCACCTTATTCTAGAGATCAGCTAATTCACGCGCTTACTATGGCTGGGGTTGAAGTAGAGTGCGTAGATGAGGTCGCACCTACATTCGGTAATGTAGTTGTAGCGGAAGTTATCTCAATTCAAAAACATCCCGATGCAGACAGGCTAACGATTTGTAAAGTTGATGCAGGGCTAGGAAACGGTACATTACTTCAAATCGTTTGTGGTGCAGCAAATGTATCTGAGGGCATTAAAGTTCCATGTGCATTGGTAGGGGCATGCCTACCTGGTGGAATAGTTATTAAGCAAAGCAAATTGAGGGGGGTGGAGTCATTTGGAATGCTATGCTCCGGACAAGAATTAGGGCTTAGCGAAAAGAAGGAAGGGTTACTAACTTTACCAGGTGATGCGCCTGTAGGCATGAGTTTTCGCGACTACTATCAACTTGAGGATCGCATTTTTACGCTTAAATTAACGCCTAATCGTGCTGATTGTCTGAGTTTATATGGTATTGCACGAGAGGTCGCCGCTATCTCTGATACATCATTGGATATTCCTGCATATGATGAATTGATCAAGGCTGAGTGTACAGATCACTTAACAGTCAATGTGGAGGTACCTGAAGCCTGTCCATTATACTGTGGTCGAATTATTCGAGATGTTACGTTAGAGAATCCTACTCCTTTGTGGATGGTACATCGATTAGAACGGAGTGGTATTCGTTCCATCAATATTGTGGTGGATATCCTTAATTATGTGATGCTAGAAATGGGACAACCGATGCATGGGTTTGATTTGGCCAAGATTTCAGATCAATTATCGGGAAAAATATCGGTTCGTTTTGCTCGTTCTAATGAGTCACTGAAGCTTATTAATGGAGAGAATCTTGAACTGAAATCGGATATGCTGGTGATTGCAGATACTAAGCACGCGCTTGCGTTAGCCGGGATAATGGGTGGATTGGAAACAAGTATTCAGAGTGGGACTACTGATGTGTTTCTAGAAAGTGCCTATTTTTCCCCCCATGTAATTAGCGGAAAATCATTTAAATTAGGGTTTAATACCGATTCGGCCTATCGCTTCGAACGCGGGGTTGATTTCGCATCAACCCGAAAAGCTTTGGAAAGAGCGACTCAATTAATTCTAGAATTAACAAATGGTGCAGTGGCGGGACCAATAACGCAAGTTGAAGGTTCATTGCCTAAAAGGGATCCTGTTATGCTGCGCCTTGCAAAATTACAACATGTCTTGGGGATCAATTTAAGTAGTGGTCAGGTTGCGGGTATTTTAGAGCGATTGAATTTTAACTTTAGTGAAGACAAGGGTATTTTTCATATATGTCCTCCCTCTTATCGCTTTGATCTAGCGATTGAAGTAGATTTTATCGAGGAAGTTGCTCGTATATATGGATATGATCGTATCCCGGTGAACCTGCCAAAGAGTCCAGTGACGATGCTTCCTGAGCCGGAAATAGCGATGGTTTCGCCATCTCGGCTTAGAAATATTCTTGCCTTGCGTGATTACCAGGAAGTTATTAACTATGCATTTGTAGATCCCCGATGGGAACTAGATTTTTCCCAGAATTGTGCTCCTATAGCTTTAAAGAATCCGATTGCTAGCCAAATGAGCGTCATGCGGACTACATTGATAGGTGGATTAGTTGCCAACCTGCAATTTAATATTAGTCGTAAGCAATCGAGAGTCAGGCTATTTGAGATTGGATGCTGTTTTTTACGGGGTGTAGGGGGAAGTTATGAACAAATTGAAAAAATTGCTGGGATTTGCTACGGGAACTCACTTGAAGAGCAGTGGGGAGTGACTTCGAGAAATGTAGATTATTTTGATATTAAAATGGATATCGAATCAGTGTGTTTACCACAAAAGATAGTTTTTAATAAGTTTGAACATCATGCACTACATCCTGGTAAATCAGCACAGATCATGATTGATAATAATGTAGTGGGTTGGCTGGGAGAACTGCATCCGCGATTACAAGCTCAATATGACTTACCTCGGCCTGCAATTCTATTTGAGTTAGATCTGAATTCTTTGGTTAGAAAGCACTTATCTAGCACTAAAGTTATTTCTAAATTTCCACCTGTGTCTCGCGATATTGCGATTGTTATCTCTGAGCATGTGACTAACGATCAATTACTTAAGGTAATGAAAGACGAGCAAATCCATATTGTTAGAGATATCTATCTTTTTGATTATTACAGTGGGAAATCGCTAGAGAAAGGTAAGAAAAGTTATGCGTACCGGATTTTATTGCAAGATAATGAGAAAACCTTAACAGATCAAGAAGTAGAAGCGGCAATTATAAAGTTAATTAGTGCGCTGCAATCTAAATATGAAGCAAAGCTTAGAGTGTAATTTTATTCGCTTCGATAGTAAAATATTTCTTATCTTATCTTGATCGATTAAAAACTCTGTTTTGTGGAGAGTATTTTTAGTCTATCGATTACAAGTAACATAAAATCCTTGTTCAAGTTCTCGAACTAAAATTTCTGCATATAAAAAAAGAGTCAAATTCTAATAGCAATAAAGCAGTCTATTTAAGCGTTATTTTGTTTCTAGAAACCTTAACTTTGGGTAATGCTAATTATAGTTGTGTATTCATATAGTTTAATTTTAATGAGGGAGATATGGCATTAACAAAAGCTGAATTAACAGATTTATTGTTTGAAAGTGTTGGACTTAATAAACGTGAGGCAAAAGAAGTTGTTGAATCTTTTTATGAAGAATTAAGTCTTGCGCTTCAGAAAGGAGAGGGAGTGAAGTTATCCGGATTTGGTAATTTTCAATTACGCACTAAACCATGCAGACCAGGAAGGAACCCAAAAACAGGAGAAGAAATTCCAATCTCAGCAAGGCGTGTTGTCACTTTCCATGCAAGTCAGAAATTGAAATCGATGGTAGAGTTTAACTATCAGGGAAAAAATGGAGCGAGACAATCGTAGTTATCCTCCTATTCCAGCTAAACGTTATTTTACAATCGGAGAAGTCAGTGAATTGTGTAATGTTAAGCCCCATGTCCTACGTTATTGGGAGCAAGAATTTATCCAACTGCGATCAATTCGAAGGCGTGGAAACAGGCGTTACTATCAACATCATGAGGTATTGCTAATACGTCGTATTCATGAACTATTATATAAACAAGGTTTCTCTATTAGTGGGGCAAGAACGCGTTTATCTAATGGTGGTGAGCTTAAATCAGATTTGAATGGAGATCCGCTTCAAACAATTACAGCATGTTCAAATAATGATCTGTTGTATATCCGCAAAGAAATTGAAGCGGTAATCTCTTTATTGCGTTCTTAAGCGATATTCAATCGCTAATCTAAAACTTTGTTTGCTATAATCTAAAAGTAATAGGACGGGGCGTAGCGCAGCCTGGTAGCGTACTTGCATGGGGTGCAAGTGGTCGGAGGTTCAAATCCTCTCGCCCCGACCAAGG
>CAZIDT010000165.1:0-4371 GCA_964537855.1 uncultured Nitrosomonas sp. | reverse complement strand
TCCCTTGTCTATACGGTGTGTAGGCATATAGCCTAATAAGTTCGTAGCCTTTGAAATATCGGCCTGCGAATGTCGCACATCTCCCTGGCGGAAATCTACATAAGTCGGTTGGTGATTCCTCAGATGAGGAAACTTGTTAACTAATAAACCACACATCATTGAATAGAGTTGATTCAAGCTCGTTCGTTCATTTAGTGCAATATTATAAACCTGATTGATAGCAGCCGATTCTTCAGTTATTGCCGAAAGAAGATTGGCTTGAATTACATTCTCGACAAAGCAAAAATCTCGACTTGTTTCTCCATCACCATTAATTTTGAGTGTTTTGTTCTGAATCAACGCGGCAATCCACTGTGGAATTACAGCTGCATAGGCACCATTAGGATCTTGCCGAGGACCAAAAATATTGAAGTAACGTAAACCTATAGATTGAATCCCATAACATCTAGCAAAAACATCTGCGTAAAGCTCATTAACATATTTGGTGACAGCATAAGGCGAAAGTGGGCGTCCGATGATGGATTCAATTTTTGGCAAATCAGGATGATCGCCATAGGTTGAACTAGAAGCAGCATAGACAAATCGTTTGATGTTTGCATCCCGAGAAGCAACCAACATATTTATAAACCCTGAGATATTGCTTTCATTGGTTTGAATCGGATCCTCAATCGAGCGCGGTACAGAACCTAATGCGGCGTGATGCAATACAAAATCAATGTTTTCACAAGCCTTTTGGCAGTCTTGCAATGATCGAATATCACCCTGATGGAAAGTAAAATTAGCCCAAGTTACCGGACCAACTACTGCCTTGACTTGATCAAGGTTATGCTGGTAACCAGTTGAAAAATTATCAAGACCAACTACATTCTGATTAAGTCTTAGTAATGCTTCGAGTAAATTGGATCCAATAAAACCGGCTACGCCAGTAATTAACCAACGATAGGGCTTTGTTCTGAGCGTTTGCTGAATAGTTTGATACCTAGTCATCTTGAGAATACCGATTTATAGGCGCCACACACTGAATCCGGCTTTGCATAATTCATTCTCGTTAAACTGTGATTTAACATCAATAAAGCATCCTTTATCAACGAGCTTAGAGCAAATCTCTGTCAATGGTTTTTGAATGAAATCTCGATGTGAAACAGCAGCTATCATTGCATGCGCCTTGGGAAGATTTTCCCAAGATTGTAGAGTTACGCCATACTCATGCTCAGCTTCCTTTGCCTCAGCTATGGGGTCATGAACGTATACGTCAACTCCATAATCCTTAAGCTCCGATATGACATCTGCTACTTTAGAATTTCGTAAATCAGGGCAGTTTTCTTTGAACGTTAAACCGAGTACATTGACTTTTGCTCCTTTAACATTAAAACCACCTTTAATAATTTGTTTGATGGTTTGTTCTGCAATAAATTTTGCCATATTGTCGTTAATGCGTCGTCCCGCTAAGATAACCTGAGGAATATAACCAACCATCTCAGCTTTATGAGTAAGATAGTAGGGATCGACCCCAATACAATGTCCCCCAACCAGACCGGGTCTAAAAGGTAGAAAGTTCCATTTAGTTCCTGCAGCTTGGAGAATTTCTAATGTATCAATTCCTAATTTATCAAAAATGATTGCAAGCTCGTTCATGAGGGCGATATTTAAATCACGCTGGGTATTTTCAATAACTTTTGCAGCTTCTGCAACTTTAATGCTTGATGCTCGATAAACGCCGGCTGAGACTACAGACTCGTAGAGGCGAGCTACTTTCTCTAATGTTTCAGGACCATCACCAGATACAACTTTTGTAATAGTTGTAAGGGTATGCTGCTTATCCCCCGGATTTATGCGTTCTGGTGAATATCCTACAAAAAAATCTCTTTTCCATTGTAAACCAGAATGTTTTTCAATAACTGGGATGCAAACTTCTTCTGTTGCGCCAGGATAAACCGTTGATTCGTAGACAATGATTGCACCACGTTTCATATTGCGCCCAACTATTTCGCTTGCACCGATCAGTGCAGAAAAATCAGGTTGATGGGCCTGATCGACGGGGGTCGGAACAGCTACAATGATATAGTCTGCTTTTGAAAGCTCGGTTGGTTCAGCCGTTACAGTTAATTGTGTTGCTGCTTTTAAGTCAGCAGTTGAAACTTCATCTGTTGGATCGATAAAACGCTTATAGCTTTCAATTTTGCTGATTGAAAGATCAAAACCAATGGTGAGGCGTTTTTTTCCAAATTCTACCGCTAACGGTAATCCAACATATCCTAATCCCACAATGGCTACTGTATCCATAAATATTCCTTTTATTCGCTAATTTCTCAAAAAACAAAAAGCTTCTGTACCTTAATTTCCTTGGATCCTTATTTGCGCAATAGATTACATGGAATCATCCAAGTTAACTTGCGCAACAACACAATAAAGATGCGCTATTTTAGAAAATGTATATCACATACCTATGGTATAAATTTAAAAAAGGTATAGACTTGACTAATGAAAAAAACTGATTCTGGGATTGCCCGTGATTAGAATAAGTTTGTTTGTCTATCTAATTTGCTGTCTAATTTATTGATTAGGGAGATTAAGTAATGGTAATGGCTAATTGTTATAAAAGTACCACGAAAAAAAAATTTACAACAGTTCTTGTTTTAATTTTGTTGATACTGACAACAATTACTGCTTGTGGTAAAGCTAAAGATGCGGACACCCTTATTTCAGAAGCAAAACAGTACCATGAAAAAGGCGACGATAAGGCCGCGATTATTCAGCTCAAAAATGCATTACAGCAAAAGCCAGACGATCGTGAGGCGCGGCATCTTCTAGGAGCCATTTATAATCGAACTGGCGATGTTCGCTCAGCCGAGAAAGAATTAAGTCGCGCACTTAGTTTAGGTATGGATCCTGCAAAAGTACTCCCTGACTTGGGGCAAGCACTCCTTGGCTTGGGTGAGTTCCAACAGGTACTCGATAAAACCGAGTCACTTCCGGAACATATTGATTTTGCTGAGATTCTAACGCTTCGTGGTAATGCTTTATTAGGACTTGGCAGATTTCAAGAGGCTAAAGAGTTATTTGATCAGGCGCTCCAAGATAAACCGAATTTCCCAGATGCGCTCATCGGGCTTGCTCGAAATGCCCTCTCACAAAAGGATGTTGAAACCGCTATGCGACACTTAGAAGTGGTGACAACAAAACACCCTGACAACACGAATGCTTTAATTTTCAAAGGTGATTTGTTACGAGCGCAAGGTAAAAATGATCTGGCATTAGATTCATATGATCAAGCGATTAAAGCCAAGCCCGATCAGATCACGGCTTATGTGAACCGTGCTGCAGTTTTAATCGGTCTGGGAAAATTTGATGCTGCTCAGCAGGCGCTGAATAATGCTAGTAAAATTGCACCAGGAAATTTACTTGTTGCATTTAATCAAGCATCGCTTGATTTTGCTCAAGGCAAACATGCAGTAGCACTCGATGCTTTACAAAAAATTTTAAGTACTGCGCCTAATCACATGCCGAGTGTTCTGATCGCAGCAGCCTCCCATTTTGCTTTAGGGTCAGTGTTACAGGCCGAGCAGCTTGTCAATCAGTATCTAAAAGTAATTCCAAATAATCTTTATGCAATAAAACTAAAAGCATCTATTTTGCTGAAAAATCAGCAAGCGAAGCAAGCTATCGAGTTATTGACGCCCGTGCTGAAATTAGCACAACAGGATCCGCAGCTAATGGCTTTAGCAGGTGAGAGCTATATGCAGAGCAAAGATTTTGAAAAAGCAACGGAATTTTTTGAGAAAGCAAATACACTGCTCCCAGAAAATGCCGCACTTCATACCGCTCTTGCGTTAAGTAAGCTAGGTCAGGGTGATCGAGAAAGTGCGATTGCTGAGCTTGAGACTGCTGCAGATCTCGATGAGAAATCGCCCCGTGCAGGTGTGTTGTTAGTGATGACCCATTTACAGACTAAAGATTTTAATAAAGCGTTAAAAGCGGCAGAGGAGCTTGAGAAAGATCAAGCAGATAGTCCTTTAGTTCAGAATCTAAAGGGAAGTATCTATGTGGGCATGCAGGATTTAACAAAAGCACGTACTAGCTTTGAGAAAGCACTCTCGTTGCAACAAGACTATTTCCCAGCAATTTCCAATCTTGCGAGATTAGATGTGCAGGAGGGTAATTTAGCACAAGCAAAAAAACGCTTTGAAGAAGTCCTCAAACGAGACAAAAAACATATTCAAGCCATGCATGCGCTAGCTGGAATTGCGCTGACACAAAGTAATAAGGATGAAGCAATTACCTGGTTTGAACGTGCAAGTAACGAAAATCCCAATGAGCTTCAGCCCGCATTACAATTAGGAGCGCTTTATGTGCAGTTGCGTGAGGGAAATA
>CAZIDT010000164.1:0-4390 GCA_964537855.1 uncultured Nitrosomonas sp. | reverse complement strand
GTACAGGGCCATCCTCTTCACCATGCACAAATTGATGAACAAAAGGTGCAACAGAACTTTTTACCTCTTGCGGCGTACCTTGCGCAGCAATCACACCATCTGCTAAAAAATAAACGTAATCCACAATTTTCAAAGATTCTTGCACATCATGCGTAACCACAATCGATATCATTCCTAGTGCATCAGTTAAGCGTCGGATCAAATTACCAATTACACTCAATGAAATCGGATCTAAGCCAGTAAATGGTTCATCATACATTACGAGCATAGGATCGAGTGCAATTGATCTCGCTAAGGCAACACGACGCGCCATTCCTCCAGACAACTCAGCTGGCATCAAGTGATGTGCACCTCTTAACCCTACAGCCTGTAATTTCATCAACACCAGATCTCGTATCATCGATTCTGGTAAACCAGTATGCTCGCGTATTTGGAAAGCCACATTATCAAAGACAGAAATATCCGTAAACAATGCACCAAACTGGAACAACATACCCATTTTTCTGCGCAACTTAAATAGTTCATCCCTGCTTAGCTGATGAACTATTTGATCAGCAACCTTAACATAGCCAGCCGAAGGTTTAATTTCTCCACCAATCAAACGCAATAATGTTGTTTTGCCCGAACCACTCCCACCCATTACTGCTATCACTTTTCCACGCGACATAGCCATGTTAACGTTATTTAGAATTGGCCGTGTACCATATGAAAAAGCCAGATTCTTGATCTCAATCAGATTATCTGTCATGAAATTTTTCTGTTACTTGTAACATTACAAAAAAATAGGATTATGCATAAAACAAGGTATTCTAATTCAGAACCCGAATCGGTGGATATTTTCTTCCACCGATTAATATTGAATTAATACTGATCAATCACTCACTATCAGCAATGCAACTTTATAATCAATCGTTAACCTTTATTAACTTAATACTCATTGTTTCAGCAATGAGTATTATTCCATTCAGTGCACAGAGTAATACGATTTACAAATCAACTGATGCTGCAGGGCGAGTCACCTATTCCGATACACCAACACCTGACGCAAAACCAATTCATTTACCTTCCACATTCTCGCCCACGTTAGATTCTGTAGCTACTGTACTTGATGGTGACACGATCGTACTCAAAGGAAATCAGCATATTCGCTTATTAGGAATCAATGCTCCAGAAATCAGTACAAGATACCGGGAAGCAGAAGCTGGCGGTATCGTAGCAAAAAAATGGCTGCAAGAAAAATTAACCGGAGTAAAAGTCTATTTAGAATATGATCTGCAGAAAACTGACCACTATAATCGATCACTTGCGCATGTGCGTACTAAGAGCGGGGAACATATTAATCTAATTTTAGTTGAAAAGGGATTGGCATTTGTTAATTTAATTCCCCCTAATCTTCGTCATGCTGATACTTTGGTTAGTGCCCAGAAAAAAGCAGAAAAGGATAAATTAGGTATTTGGGCTTATCCTGACTATACGCCTTTTCCGATTAAGCAAATTGCAGAAAAAAAAACACGTAGTTGGCAACGTTTTTACGGAAAACCCATTTCAATTAAGCGTAGCAAGAAATATAGCAGACTCTTTTTTAGCAACAATATTGATATCCGTATTGAAAATAAACACCTAACTTTATTCCCACCATTGGGAACCTATCTGGATAAAACCATTGAAGTACGTGGATGGGTATCCCGTCGAAGCGATCATTACTCGATATTGATTCAACATCCTAGTGCAATTGTTATTCGTTAAACTAAACTTAACTGTTCTCTTCATTTATACATTTCATCTATCAGATTAAATTGTATTTCTCAAGAATCTTCTATTGTTAGCCAGATTACTGCCGTTAAGAATTTGAAAAATTAGGCAGTTGACAAAATTATATGGTAACAATACAACCCAAAAAACTAATTAACTTAGAAGCTTTCTATCTAGAAAGCTCCCTCGATAATTTTCCGATAGAGAGTGTGCATGAATGGCTTATACTAGGCATTACCACTGAGGGACGAACATTCCGACCAAGCGACTGGGCAGAGCGTCTTTGCGGAGCAATTGCAGAATATAATAATGGCCGCTTAGTTTACTCAGATCTAGCCTACCCGGTTACACGCAACGGACAAATTGGCATGGTAATTGAAACATTGCTAAGTAACGAAAACCCCACTATCTATTCATTTCTCATGAACTTCGCCCAAGATAATCGATTAAAAATTATCGCTGGCAGAGAGTCTCCTCGCCCAGCCAACTTCAATCTCACTCAAAACAATCGTCCTCTTCGTATAGTCGTTTAAATTTGTGAACTTACCCACCAAATCTAAGCAACCATGCTATGCTTAGTTTTAAAAATTAGACTGTAAAAAAAACACTCACTTTGGTTCTATTCGAGACAGATGCTGAGCCACAGATAGCCTTGCACCTAACCAACCCAGAAATGCCGAAATAGCACCTAACAATAAAATTTGAAAAAGTGACAAAGGGGTCAAGTGTAAGCTTAGCTCATAGAGTTTTGACAACTCAGTCAAATTATCATTGATCATTTGAATTCCAAAAGTAATGATAATCCAAGCTATCAGCGCACCTATTATCCCTTGTAACGCACCAAAATATAGAAATGGTCGCCGTATAAAACGATCCGTTGCACCGATTAGTTTCGAAACTTCGATCTCTTCTTGTTTTGTAAGTATTTGCAGTCGAATTGTGTTAAATATGACAATAACTAGCGCCACAGCAAGTAAAGAAGACAGCATAATTACTGCTATTCTGCCCAACTTTACAAAAGCATGCATTTTCTTAATCCAATCGGAATCAATTTGAACATATGCCACTGCTGGCCACCCCTGCAAAGTTAGTCGACTTTCCTCTAGCTTATCCGGCGACATATGTTGAGTATGAATAATAAAAGCATGAGGCAATGGATTCTTTCTTAAATGAAGCGCAATATCTCCCAATCCACTTTCGTTTTGTAACTGTGCTAAAGCAATTTCATTGGAAATAAATTGGAAGCTCGTAATACCGTCAAAACTTTCTAAACGCGAGTTAATATTTTCAACATCAGACTCAGTCGCATCAACCTTAAGAAATAAGCTTATCTGAGGCGAATGTATAAAATAGTTCGAAAAACTTTGTAAATTTTCCAATAGAGTATAAATCCCTAACGGGAAGCTAAATGCAATACCGATTACCGCTACACTTAACAAATTTGAGATAGGTTTAAAAAAGAATTGCTTTGTAGTTAATCCCAAAGCTTGCCAATGTTGGGAAATCCATACTCTCATATAACAAGCTTTCCTTGGTTAAGCGAAAGTATGCGAGCAGTTGAGTCATTCAAAATCGTTTGATCATGGGTTGCTATTAATACCGTCACCCCGACTTGATGAAATGATCGAAACACATCCATAATATTTTGAGCATACGCCATATCAAGATTTGCTGTAGGTTCATCGGCAATCAAGATTAGAGGTCGATGAACAACAGCCCGCGCAATGCATAAGCGCTGCTTTTCTCCTCCAGATAAAGTAATGGGGTACGCCTTTTCTTTATTTAGCAGCCCAACTTTATCAAGTGCTGCACGCACTCGTCTTTCCATGACGTTCTTTTCGAATCCATGAATTTGTAGTGGTAACATCACATTAGCAAAAACCGTACGATCATATAAAATTTTTTGATCTTGGAAGATAATCCCTAGACTACGTCTTAAAAAAGGGATCATACTTTTTTTCAGTTTATTCACTATCTGGTCACTAACAGTGATACTTCCGGATGTAGGTTTTTCAATTGCTGCTATCAATTTTAGCAACGTACTTTTTCCAGCCCCCGAATGACCAGTAATAAATATCATTTCACCTGCCTGAACCGTAAAAACGAGATTTGTTAATGCTTCATAGCCATCCGGGTAGCGCTTATAAACGTTATCAAAAGTGATCATTGCAGCTCATCAACTAATCGAATAAAGCTTCGACAAACTCTGTAGCATCAAATGGCCTAAGATCATCTAGACTTTCACCAACACCAACAAAACGTAATGCGGGAGGATTATTGGGAAACTGAGCAGCAATCGCTGCAATGACACCCCCCTTTGCCGTTCCGTCGAGCTTTGTTAGAATAAGACCGGTCACATTTAATGCTTCGTTAAAGATTTTTACTTGACTAATGGCATTCTGTCCCGTGTTCGCGTCGAGTATCAGCAACACCTCATGTGGCGCCTCAGGCAATGCTTTACTGATAACACGCTTTATCTTTTTTATTTCTTCCATCAAATGCATTTGAGTAGTCAATCTACCGGCCGTATCAGCCAGCACGATATCGATATTCCTTGCCTTCGCCGCATTGATTGCATCAAAAATAACAGCTGCAGGATCACTTTTCCCGGGAGAATCGCTTTCTTGCGCGATCACTG
>CAZIDT010000163.1:0-4441 GCA_964537855.1 uncultured Nitrosomonas sp. | reverse complement strand
CTAAATTACTGCCTATTTAATCTTTTAGGTCGAGATTTTTTAAGCAACAATCTCATCTATTTTTCATAATTTTCCAATAGTGCAATAAAATCTTTGAATGATAGAGGTCATGACGACACATCGAGAAACCCAATGTTCAAGTAGAACATATCGGTGTTGGTTGCTTACTTTGCTGTTTGCTCCATTGATCAATACTGCATTTTCCGCACAAAACACCCCAATTAAGCGTGATCTTGCTGATGCCTCACTTGAGGAATTGATGAATGTCAAAATTTCTACTATTTCCCGTAAACCACAAATGCTGCAAGAAACCGCAGCTGCCGTTTTCGTAATCAAACAAGAAGATATCCGCCGTTCCAGTGCAAATAGTATTCCCGAGTTGCTCCGTATGGCACCCGGCTTATCCGTATCACGTATCGATGGAAATAAATGGTCCATTACTTCACGCGGTTATAGCGGCCGTTTTGCCGATGATTTATTAGTGATGATCGATGGTCGCACCGTCTTTTCTCCGCTGTTTGCTGGCACATTCTGGGAGACGCTTGATCTACCACTCGAAGATATCGATCGCATCGAAGTGATTCGTGGCCCGGGTGGAACTATTTGGGGAGCGAATGCAGTCAACGGTGCCATTCATATCATTACCAAACATGCGAGGAACACTCAGGGTAATTTGATTACTTCCGGTGGTGGCAGTGAAGAACGAGGGTTTGCAACCTTTCGTCATGGTGGGCAGATCGGAGAAAATTTCTTTTACCGCTTGTACGCTAAAGGATTTACACGTGACAACAGCTTCAGTCCAACCGGCGCAAAGGATAGTTGGCGTATGGGAACCGTTGGTTTTCAGGCTGATTGGGATATCAATACCAACAATGCCATATCCTTTCAAGGACAGTATTATGCTGGGAAAGCGGGTCAAGTCACTAATTTTGTCAATCCTGCCGAACCTGAATCCACCATCACTCGCCCTGAAGACGCTAATCTCGCCGGTGGACATGCCTTAATGCGCTGGCAACACACCTTGGGAGAACGCTCAAATACAGCACTACAAATATATTATGATCGCACTTCCCGCAATGAATTATCTTTTCAGGAAACTCGACAGACCGTTGATGTCGACTTTCAGCACCGATTTCCACTCAAAATTCCCTTTGTTCCGTTCCAGCAAGATATCGTTTGGGGAGGCGGTTATCGCTGGACTATCGACCATCTGGCTTCAGGTCTAGCGATTTCCTTCGATCCTGTAAAACGTAACTTACAAACCGGCAATGTTTTCATGCAAACCGATATGCCGCTGGTACAAGATCGGCTCAAATTAACTACAGGTATTAAATTTCTCGATAACACTTACGCTCATTCAAATTTTTTACCCAATGCTCGCCTATTATGGACGCCAGATAACAAGCAATCTTTATGGGCGTCTGCAGCGCGTTCAATCCGCTTACCTTCACGCTTCGAGCGCGATGGAAATCAATTAATAAGAAGTGGCGCTGAATTTATTCGCTTAATCAGCAATCCGCATCTACTTGCTGAGACGCTGTGGGGATTTGAAACTGGATATCGACGCCAAATCAATTCGAATCTGTCGGTGGATATTGCAGGTTTTTTCAATGACTACAATCATTCCGCGAGCGAACTAGAAATAAACGAAGGCATTATTCAACTTCTCAGTCAACGTAATACACAAATCTTTGGCTTTGAAATTTATGGAGAATGGCGCGCATTGGATCGATTACGCTTCATGCCCAGCTATAGCCATTTGCAAATAAGAAATCAAATTCCTCCTGGCCATGAAGCCGAATCAGGTGAAGATCCCAAGCATCAATTCACGCTCCGTGCACAACTTGATTTAGTCAAGAATATTGAATTCGATGCATTCTTCCGGCACATTGATAAATTACCTGGTTTAGAGATAAAAAGTTACCAAACATTAGATTTGCGGTTAGCGTGGCGCCCCATTAACAATATCGAATTTTCGGTCGTTGGGCAGAATCTGTTGCAATCGCATCATTTTGAGTATACACCGACAGTCATTCAAACCATGCCAGTCCAATTACAACGTGGTGTATTTGGAAAAGTTACCTGGCGATTCTAGAAATCATTGTGAAAACAACGCTTACGCTATTTACCCGATACTTCTGCAAAAGAGTCTCACAGCAGGCGCTGAGTGTACTACTGTCCTTAGGCCTTATCGGTATACCCTTACCTGCGCATGCGGAAGAATTATCAGAATATACGTTAAAAGCGCTTTTTTTGTATAACTTCGCGACCTTTACTGCCTGGCCTAATCGAAGTATGGATAACTTTCATCTCTGCATTTACGGTAAAGATCCTTTTGGGCAAGGAATTGATTCATTGATGAAAAGTAAAAAAATTAATGAACGCATGATCGACATTGATCGAATAAGTGATGTGACTCAACTTCGTCAATGCCAACTCGTCTTTATCTCGAGTTCCGCATTGGCTAATTTAGACGATGTAGTTGATGCGATTAAGGACGATCCAATCTTGACTGTGGCCGATAGTCCTGGTGCCAGCAAACAAGGTGTGATTTTGAATATGAATGTTAAGGATGAAAAGGTCACGTTTGAAGCAAATTTAACGATGGCAAGAAAAGCCGGTTTAAATTTAAGTTCTCAATTATTACGCCTCGCCACAGAAATTCATCAATAACAAAAAATTAACCAGGCAAAGCCAGTCACTATTTTTCCACATTTCAAGAACAATGCTGGTTAATGACCTCACCCACCGCGGTCATGATCAAAGCCATTGAAATTGCACCTGGGTCAGGTGTTCCGATACTCTTTTCGGCATGGGGTCGTGCACGGCCAATTTTGGGCAGTAAATCCTGCGTTTTTTGTGCAGCATCCTTTGCGATCGTAACCGCATGCTTCCAAGCTACGGCGACTGAAATCCCATTTGCTGCGGATTGACTCATTGCAACCGAGAAAGGTTGCAACACATCCACCAATGTTTTGTCCCCTAGCTTCGCCTTGCCACGTTGCATAACTTCCTGCAAAGCGCTTGCCAGGGCTGCCGCAACGGTTTGAGTATCCGGTGCAGCAGTGTCACCTAACTGGCGTCCAAGACTACAAAGGATCACGCCCCATAATGCGCCGGAAGTACCCCCTGCACGAGCAGCCCAAGCATCCCCACTTAACGTTAACAATGTTCCTGCCCCTGCTCCGGATTCACCTGCTCTTCTCGCAGCATCAATCGCTGCGGTCAACCCCCGCTGCATACCGATACCATGATCGCCATCCCCGGCAATCGCATCCAGGCGTCCCAGCTCTTCGAGCTGCGCATCGATAGCGCGTTTGGCCGATTCAAGCGCTTCTAAAATAATTACCGCAACCTTTTGTGAATCCAAGGAACCAACTGTCACTGATTGCAGCATATCAATCGGTTCCGGATCAATGGCATCAGCAACCTTTCCTAACGACCATGTCACATTGCCTCGCTTAAAGGCAGGGGTATCCGCTGCGGAAAGCCAATAGCGTTCGAGTTCTTCATTCAGCCAAAACAACGTCAATGAAACACCGGCCATATCAAAACTGGTAATGACACGATCGACAACCGGTTCAATGATGATCAATCCACGGTTACGCAATAGTTGATCAACCTTACGATAAACCACAAACAACTCTTCCTGCGCTACGCTGCCTAAACTGTTCAATATCACTCCAACTCGCGCACCTTCTGGATTTTTCACTACCGGAGGAACATCTTGCATCAGTTTATCGACCAGCATTATCGCTAAATCATCAGCATGCAATGCATCCATCTGGTAAAGACCCGGTTCACCATGTATGCCCATACCAACCCCCATTTTGCTTTGCTCTACAGTAAATAGGGGATATTGAGAACCCGGCAGCGTACATCCTGAGAACGCCACACCAAGAGTACGAACGCGATGATTTGCTTCAGTCGCAATGCGGTAAACTTCCTCTAGGCTTTTTCCTGATTCAGCCGCTACAGCTGCAGCTTTAAATACCGGCAAAGCTCCTGCAATGCCACGACGCAGATGATGCTCGGCCACCGTCGCAGAAGCGATATCATCCGTTACCACCGCTGCACGGACATCAATCCCACGTTCCTGCAAACGCGCTTGCGCCTGGGTGAAATTAAGCACATCTCCCGCATAGTTGGCATAACAGAACATAATGCCGCCTCCCGCATTGGCCGCCAGTGCAACATTGTAAATTTGCTGTGCGGAAGGTGAAGCAAACACATTACCCATGGCAGCACCCTGCGCCAACCCTGGCCCTACCAGACCAGCAAATGCCGGGTAATGGCCGGAACCACCCCCAATGATAACGACTACCTGACCGGGTTTTGCTTTGTGAGCACGAATAACCCCCCCTTCAACGGAAAGGATACGACCACGATGCGCGGCCACAAATCCTTGGATCATTTCGTCTACGAACAGCTCAGGTTGATT